>JBJEXA010000072.1:0-3478 GCA_051885335.1 Oxalobacter sp.
CAAGGGTTCTTTCCCAGTCTTGTCTGCGATGATATCAAAAGCACCATAGATAATGCTTTCAGCGACTGACTTCTTGCCAGACAACATCAGGATGTTGACAAATTTTGCAACATCAACATTTCCAAACTTTGGGTCTGGAAGGATTTCTCGTTTCGGAACTTCACGACGACGAGGCATTTGTTTTCCTTTCTATCTTCAGCTGAGCCATACGACTCACGGTGGCCATCATGACACACCACTTACTCGGTCACACGACCGGCTCAAATTACTTAGCTGCTTTAGCGCGTTTTGCACCGTACTTGGAACGTGCCTGCTTACGGTCTTTGACACCTTGGGTATCCAAGGAACCACGAACCATATGATAACGAACACCAGGAAGATCTTTCACACGACCGCCCCGGAGCAGAACAACACTGTGCTCCTGAAGGTTATGCCCTTCGCCACCAATGTAGGAGATGACCTCGAAACCGTTGGTCAACCTTACTTTGGCAACTTTACGCATTGCAGAATTAGGCTTCTTCGGTGTTGTCGTATAAACACGGGTGCATACACCGCGTTTCTGCGGGCAGCTTGCCAGCGCTGGAGATTTACTCTTAGCTTTAACGCTTACGCGTGGCTGACGAATCAATTGATTGATGGTTGGCATCGATATTTATCCAACTAAATAAATATTTAAAGACAATCCCAGCTGTTCAGTCCAACCGGGAACCTACAGAAAATGCTTACTGTGGAAAAACGCTAGAATGGCAAACCTGCAAATTACCCACAGATACTGAGAGAGAGGATTCTAGACTGTTCAACTATTTAAGTCAATTTTTTCAGGCAATTACATTCCCTATTTTTGATAAATACAACAGATACATATAAACTCAACAGCCTCCTGACATCTACCAAGAGACTGTTGATTCAAAGGACTTCATCCCTACCAGGGGTTCCTTCCTTGGAAAACCGTTGCTTATATCGGATCAGGACTATCTATATCCAACTGGACAAGCGGAACATCTTCAACAGGAACCACTACTTCAGCCATGGCATTTTCCGTCATTTCCGCCTTCCGCAGTTCTTCCTGTATCAGTGCCTCACGTTCCTCACGTTCCCAAGCGGCCTTACGATGACGGGCACGATGGACAGTCAAGCCGGTACCGGCAGGAATCAGCCGACCAACGATGACATTTTCCTTCAAACCCCTGAGTCTGTCTTCCTTGCCCATAATCGCTGCTTCAGTCAGCACACGGGTGGTTTCCTGGAAGGATGCCGCCGAAATGAACGAATCCGTTGACAGGGAAGCCTTCGTGATACCCAATAGGACATTGTCATACGTTGCAGGTACCTTGCCTTCCTTGATGACCCGTTCATTCTCGACCAGCAGGTCAGAACGTTCAACCTGTTCCCCAGGGATAAAGCGAGTATCACCTGGATCCTTGACATTCACACGGCGCAACATCTGGCGGACAATGACCTCAATATGCTTGTCATTGATTTTCACACCCTGCAGGCGGTACACATCCTGGACTTCATCAACGATATATCGGGCAAGTGCCTCAATCCCCAGCAGACGCAGAATATCCTGAGGATCTGCGGGCCCATCAACAATCATTTCACCTTTGTTGACAACCTGACCATCATGAACCAGAACCTGCTTATCTTTACCAATCAGGAATTCATGACGATTGCCTTCCATATCAGTAATTTCCAGACGCTGTTTACCTTTGGTTTCTTTGCCAAAAGCAACTGTACCAGTCACTTCTGCCAACATACCGGCATCCTTCGGAGAACGGGCTTCAAACAGTTCTGCAACTCGTGGCAGGCCACCAGTGATGTCACGGGTCTTCTGGGACTCAGTCGGAATACGGGCAAGCACCTCACCGACAGAGACTTTCTGCCCATCCTGGACCATCAGCAATGCCCCTACCTGGAAACTGATTGTCACAGCATGTTCTGTTCCAGCAATCTTGACTTCTTCCCCATTGTCGTTCAACAGCTTGACCTGTGGACGGCCCGTCTTGGTCGAACCACCAAGAGCCTTCTTGCTGTTGATAACCACCATCGTGGACAAACCGGTCACTTCATCAACCTGCCTTGCAACCGTCACCCCTTCTTCAACATTCTCGAAGCGGATGGTCCCAGCATATTCGGTAATGATTGGACGGGTCATTGGATCCCAAGTTGCAAGAACCTTGCCAGCCTTGATCTCGTTGCCGTCATTGACCAGCAGGGTTGCCCCATATGGCACCTTATGACGTTCACGTTCACGCCCGATATTGTCACAGATAATCACTTCACCAGAACGGGAAATGACAATCTGTTCCCCCTTATCATTGGTGACATAACGCATTGCCGAAGTGAAGTGGATGGTACCGTTGGAACGGGCTTCGACACTGGAAGCAACAGCAGAACGGGAAGCCGCACCACCAATATGGAACGTACGCATTGTCAACTGGGTGCCTGGTTCACCGATAGACTGTGCAGCAATCACACCGACAGCCTCGCCAGCATTGACCAGTTCGCCCCGACCAAGGTCACGGCCATAGCATTTTGCGCAAAGGCCATAACGGGTTTCACACGTCAGTGGCGTGCGGACCTTGACTTCGTCAATCCCTTTCTTCTCGATTTCCTCAACATAGTCTTCATTCAGCAGGGTACCTGCTTCAATCATCACTTCATTGGTTTCTGGATCGATAATGTCATTCGCAGCAACACGGCCCAAAATACGGTCACCCAATGCCTCAACGACTTCACCGCCCTCAATCAGCGCTTTCATCACGACACCCTCATGGGTACCACAATCGTCTTCAATGACAACCAGATCCTGGGTGACATCCACCAGACGGCGGGTCAGATAGCCAGAGTTTGCGGTTTTCAGCGCAGTATCCGCCAACCCCTTACGGGCACCATGCGTTGAAATGAAGTACTGGAGAACATTCAACCCTTCACGGAAATTTGCGGTAATCGGTGTTTCAATGATAGAACCGTCAGGTTTTGCCATCAGACCACGCATACCGGCCAACTGACGGATCTGGGCAGCAGAACCACGAGCACCAGAGTCTGCCATCATATAAATGGAATTGAACGATTCCTGTTCACCGACTGTTCCGTCACGTTTGACAACCTTTTCTTTCTTCAGGTTCTCCATCATGACCTTACCGACTTCATCACCGGTCTTGCCCCAGATATCAACCACCTTGTTGTAACGTTCCCCAGCGGTGACCAGCCCCGAAGCATACTGCTGTTCAATCTGCTTGACTTCCTGTTCTGCATTGGAAATCAGGTCATATTTCTTGTCTGGCACCAGCATATCGTTGATGCAAATGGAAATACCTGCTTTCGTTGCGAGTTTGAAACCATTTGACATCAAATCATCCGCAAAGATAACTGTTGCTTTCAGACCGCATTTACGGAAAGAAGCATTGATCAGCTTGGAGATTTCCTTCTTCTTCAAAGGCTTGTTCAGAACAGAGAACGGCAGTCCTTCCGGCAG
>JBJEXA010000073.1:0-3477 GCA_051885335.1 Oxalobacter sp.
CGTGTTGATGAATGGATGCTGTCTTTCCTGACAGAATACAAAGAAAAGAACCTTGTTTCCGTTAGCCAAGGCAGTTTTGATCTGCTGAAGCTGGCCGATGAAGAAGAAAAGAAACAGAATGAGGAAAACCAGTCTGATTACAAAGAAACTATCGAGAAGATGAAGAAGGTTCTGGAAGGCAAGGCGAAAGATGTCCGGACAACCGTTCGTTTGACAGATTCTCCTTGCTGTCTGGTGGCAGATGAAAAAGACATGTCCTCCAATCTTCAGCGGATGCTCAAGGCGGCAGGGCAGGCTGTCCGTGCTACACAGCCAATCCTTGAAATCAATCCAACCCATCCATTAGTTCAGCGGTTGAAATACGAAACCGAGCAGTTTGATGACTGGACCAATCTGCTGTTCGGCCAGGCGGTTCTGGCAGAAGGTGGCGTTCTTGCAGATCCTGCAGAATATGTCCGCCTGATGAACAAACTGCTTCTGGATAAATAATCTCAAGGCAGATTGATGACTGCAAAATGGGATGGCAGGAATGCCATCCCGTTTTGCTTTTAGCTTAAGATAACTGGATTCTATTGCCGCGGAAGTTATGGAAATTGAAAAAGTATTGAAGACAGATTTGCCAGAAATATTGGCACTGCAGCATCTCGCCTATCAAAGCGAGGCAAATCTTTTCAGTAGCCGTGATATCCCCCCATTAAGGCAGACCATTGAAGAACTGACTGCGGAATATCAGAAAACAGCAGTGCAGTTCTGGAAAGTTTCGGTTCAGGGGAAAATCGTCGGCTCAGTCAGAACCGAGAAACAGAAGGAAACGGTTCTCATCGGAAAACTGATGGTATTACCTGCATATCAGAAGCAGGGCATTGGCTCGCAGATGATGAAAATGGTGGAACAGATGCATCAGGGGTATCGATTGGAACTCTTCACCAGTACCCGTAGTCTTGCCAATATTCGCCTTTATGAGAAACTGGGATATCTGAAATTTCGTGACCAGAAAATCAATGATGAGTTGACACTGGTTTTTATGGAGAAGAACGCTATCTGAAGAATATCCTAACAATATTCAAAAGATATATGAAAAAGCCCGACAGGAGACACTGTCGGGCTGGGAGAGGTTCAGTCAGGAGAAACCGAACCAAGATGTTATCAATAATGATAAGCAGATTCGCCATGAGATGTCTTGTCCAGACCTTCTTCTTCCTGTTCTTCAGTAACCCGCAATCCCCATACCTTGTCAATGATGAAATAAGCTATGGCCGAAACGACAGCGGACCAGACAGCACTGACGATAACGCCCTTGAACTGGATCCAGACCTGTTCAGCCATGGAGAAGTCGGTACCCTGACCACCTAAGGCTGTGTTGACAAAAATACCGGTCAGGATAGCACCTACAATTCCGCCGACGCCGTGAACCCCGAAAGCATCCAATGCATCATCAACTTTGAGCAGCCTCTTCAAGCCAGTGACCCCCCATAGGCAGACTGCACCTGCAATGAGTCCCATGACAAGAGCACCCATCGGTCCGACAAAACCAGCTGCTGGGGTAATGACGACCAGACCGGCAACCGCACCAGATGCAGCCCCCAGCATACCGGGTTTGCCACGGGTGAAACTTTCCAGGATAGACCAGCTGAGTGCAGCAGCAGCAGGGCAGATGACCGTATTGATGAATGCCATGCCAGCCAGTCCGTCTGCGGCACCGGCAGAACCAGCGTTGAATCCAAACCAGCCCACCCACAACAGGGAAGCACCAACCATGGTCAATGTCAGGGAATGAGGCATCATCGCATTCTTGCCGAAGCCTTTGCGTCTGCCGATAAAGTATGCGCCGACCAAACCAGCAATCGCAGCATTGATATGGACGACAGTACCACCGGCAAAGTCAAGTGCGCCATCTTCCTGCAAGAATCCGCCACCCCAGACCATATGGCACTGCGGAATATAGCTGAAAGTGAACCAGAGAAAGAGAAATGCCATGACAGCACCGAATTTGATGCGTTCAGCAAAAGCCCCGACAATCAAGGTTGCTGTAATGCAGGCAAAGGAACACTGGAAGACAACCCAAGTATATTCAGGCACTGTTGTGAGAACGGTTGAAAGCGTATCAATCGTAATACCTTTCATAAATACCTTATCGGCGTTGCCAATGATCGGGCCATCTCCACTGAATGCAAAAGAATATCCATACAGGAACCACAAAACAGCAATCAGGCAAAACGCCATGAATGTCTGCATCAGGATGGACAGCATGTTTTTCGTACGGACAAGACCGCCATAAAACAGGCCAATGCCCGGGACAGTCATCAAGAAAACCAGCATTGAAGATGTCAGGATCCATGCATTGTCCCCGGAATTCAAAGCTGGCGCTGCTTCAGTAGCTGCTTCTTCAGCAAACGCCAAACCACTGACGCCTAGGCTTATCAAGCCTGCCATTAAGATATTCAGTCTTTTCATGATTGTTTCCTTTCCATTACAGAGCCTCATCGCCAGATTCACCAGTGCGGATGCGGATAGCCCGTTCTAAATCAACGACAAAAATCTTGCCGTCTCCGATTTTTCCTGTAGATGCTGAAGCAGTGATGGCTTCAATTGCTGATTCAAGCAAATCGTCGGCAATCCCGATTTCCAGCTTGGCTTTAGGCAGGAAATCGACGACATATTCAGCCCCTCGGTATAGTTCGGTATGACCTTTTTGGCGTCCGAAGCCACGGACATCGGTGACCGTCATGCCGTGAACACCGATAGCGGCGAGAGCCTCCCTGACCTCATCCAGCTTGAATG
This sequence comes from Oxalobacter sp., assembly GCA_051885335.1. Taxonomy (GTDB): domain Bacteria; phylum Pseudomonadota; class Gammaproteobacteria; order Burkholderiales; family Burkholderiaceae_D; genus Oxalobacter. The sequence continues at coordinate 2,782 of JBJEXA010000073.1, forward strand.
GTTTGATGACTGCAGTAACCAGTTTCATTTTTTCCTCCCTGTCTTTGGCTGGTATCCTGATTGGACAGCCTGTTTCATCATTTTCTTAATCCACTGTGACATGTTCACAGCAGCGTCAATACAGGTGTCAGCAAATCCCGTGCCAACATTTGGATACCGAAAAAACTGGAAATCCTGTCGCAGAGCATAGTATCTGTAGAGAAGTGGGCAAAGGTATGTGCCAGGAATGGGCTATAAACCCAATGAAGTGATGCATCGCACTGAAATAGTGCATTTCAGGTGCGTCAAAGGAGGATGATTGTTGGTGGTTATCCGTTTCGTATGCCGTCGGATAAAGCATATGATTTGCCTAAATATTCAATAGGCTTTTGAGAGAGACTAAAAATATATTTTACAAATAGTTGAAAATTGGTATAATGAAAAATCTCAGATGGGTTGTTAGCTCAGTTGGTAGAGCTGCGGACTCTTAATCCGTAGGTCGTGGGTTCGAGCCCCTCACAACCCACCATCTAAATTCCTGAAAACGCTAGACTTTTTAGTCTGGCGTTTTTTACTGGGTCTACCCCAAATAAGGGGCAGGGGAACCAAAACCGATGGTTGATTATAAAAAGCAGTGCCATATTAACCGCATAACGCCCTGACCCTCAACCTGTAGTCCTCGAAGTTCCTGAATCCATAAGCCCTGCGCTGGATCAG
>JBJEXA010000074.1:0-3468 GCA_051885335.1 Oxalobacter sp.
CAAAGTGATCGATCACTATGAAAATCCCCGTAATGTAGGCACTTTTGACAAAGATGATGATTCAGTTGGAACCGGTATGGTCGGTGCCCCTGCCTGTGGCGATGTCATGCGTCTGCAGATCAAGGTGAATGACAATGGCGTGATTGAGGATGCCAAGTTCAAGACCTATGGTTGCGGTTCAGCAATCGCCTCAAGTTCTCTGGTGACAGAATGGGTCAAAGGCAAGACACTGGATGAGGCGCTCCAGATCAAGAATACGGAGATTGCCGATGAACTGGCATTGCCGCCCGTCAAGATCCACTGTTCAATCCTGGCGGAAGATGCCATCAAGGCAGCAGTGGACGATTACCATGCAAGGCAGGAAAAGAAGAAGGCAAAGGCTGGGTAATGGCGATTACAATGACAGAAAAGGCGGCGGCGCATGTCATGAAATACCTGCTGCGCCGAGGCAAGGGGATTGGTCTGCGTTTTGGGGTCCAGTCAGCCACACACTGTGCCGGCATGGCTTATAAACTGGAATATGTGGATGAACCGGGGGCAGATGACAGAGTATTCGACTGCCAGGGCGTGAAGGTGTTTGTCGATAGCCGGAGTCTGCCTTACCTGGATGGCACGGAACTGGATTATGTCCGCGAAGGACTGAATGAAGGATTCCGGTTCAACAATCCAAATGTGACAGATACCTGTGGCTGTGGCAAGAGTTTCAAGGTATAACCAGGCTTCCTCATGCAGAATTTCTTTGAACTCTTCAACCTGCCTGTGCAGTTTGATGTAGATGGCAAGGTATTGGATACAGCTTACCGGCATATCCAGCGGCTGGTGCATCCTGATAGGTTTGTTACGGCAACTGAAGCCGAAAAACGGGCCGCTATGCAGTATGCCACCATGGTGAATGATGCCTACCAGACATTGAAGGATCCTTTGAAACGTGCTATGCACCTGTGCGCACTGAACGGTGTGCCTGTGGATGGCAATGGGCATGCGCAGATGGATGCTGGATTCCTGATGGAACAGATGGCTTGGCGTGAACGGTTGGAAATGGCGCTGGATGCCAACAACCATGAAGTCTTGCAGGCATTGGCAGATGAGCAGAAAGAACAGCGGGAAAACCAGCTGGCAGCGGTCAAAGGGTGTTTGGATACGTACCATTTCGAGAAAGCCGTGGCTGAAATCAATAAACTGATGTTTCTCAACCGGTTAGGTGATGAAATACACCGCTCGATGGAAAAGCTTGTTCCAAGGGGTTGAAATTTCTCTGATTGTTCCAAAAGATTATGGCGCTTCTTCAAATTGCTGAACCGGGGATGTCCGTTGCTCCCCATGATATCCGTCTGGCAGTGGGAATAGACCTGGGAACGACAAATTCATTGGTCGCAACCGTCCGCAACGGTGTGCCGGAAGTGTTGCCGGATGCACAGGGCAGGGCATTGCTGCCTTCTGTAGTCCGCTATCTTGCAGATGGGCAGATTGATGTCGGCTATGGCGCAAAAGCGGTTCAGGACATTGATCCGGGCAATACCGTTTCTTCTGTCAAGCGGATGATGGGACGCGGGTTGGCAGACCTGGCCAACCGTGACAGTCTGCCTTACCGTTTTGTGGATGCCCCCGGTATGGTAAAGCTGGGAACAGCAGGTGGCGTGAAAAGTCCGGTTGAAGTGTCAGCAGATATCCTGTCGGTTTTACGTGAACGGGCGGAAAGGGCTTTTGATGAGGAACTTGCCGGGGCTGTCATCACCGTACCGGCTTATTTCGATGATGCGCAGCGCCAGGCAACGAAAGATGCTGCAAAGTTGGCGGGCATCCATGTGTTGCGCCTGCTGAATGAACCAACCGCGGCAGCAGTCGCTTATGGCTTGGACCATGCGTCAGAAGGCGTGTTTGCCGCCTATGACCTTGGGGGCGGCACCTTTGACATTTCCATACTGCGCCTTGAGCGTGGTGTTTTTGAAGTTCTGGCAACTGGTGGAGATTCCCATCTGGGAGGCGATGATTTTGACCATTGCCTATTCAATTGGATACGGGAAAAAGCGGGACTGACAGATCTGTCGGCTGAAGATACCCAGCTGCTGATGACAGTTTCCCGGCAGGCGAAAGAAGTCCTGTCAGTGGAAGCCGTGACCCAGATTGATGCCGTACTCTCATCTGGCAGCGAAATTTCGCTGGCATTGTCAGCAGAAACATTTGAAACGATGACTATGCCGTTGGTGGAAAAGACCCTGCGGCTGATAACACAGACCATCCAGGATGCTGGCATTGCCATCGGTGATGTGGATGGCGTGATGCTGATCGGTGGTGCAACCCGTATGCCGCATGTCCGCCGGAAAGTTGCCGGGCTGTTCGGCAAAGAGCCTTTGGCATCCATTGACCCTGACAAAGTGGTCGCCCTCGGTGCGGCAATCCAGGCAAACCTGTTGGTAGGCAACCGTATGCCAGGTGATGACTGGCTGCTGCTGGATGTCATTCCACTGTCATTGGGCGTTGAAACCATGGGTGGTTTGGTTGAGAAGATCATTCCCCGCAATTCGACGGTTCCCTGTGCCTATGCCCAGGATTTCACGACCTTCAAGGATGGTCAGACAGCTATGGCAGTACATGTGCTTCAAGGCGAACGGGAACGGGTATCGGACTGTCGTTCATTGGCACGTTTTGAACTGAGGGGTATCCCTCCGATGGCAGCAGGCAGCGCCCGTATCCGTATCACCTATCAGGTGGATGCTGATGGGTTGCTGTCCGTCTCTGCCCGGGAACAGTCTTCAGGTGTGGAGGCTTCGATAGAAGTGAAACCTTCATACGGATTGACGGATGATGAGATTATCCAGATGCTGTTGGATTCCAACAGGCATGTGGAAGACGATATGAAAACCCGGACACTGATGGAAGAGAAAGTTGAGGCTGAACGGACACTGCTGGCAACGCAGTCTGCACTGAAAGCGGACGGCAGCCTGTTGGATGAAGGAGAACGGGCACAGATTGATATGTTGATGGCAGCAGTGAAGGCTGTGCTGGGAAGTGGTAAGATTGAAGACATCCGTTCCGCTGTTGCAGCACTGTCAAAGGGAACAGAACATTTCGCTGCGCTGAGAATGGACCGGAGTATCCGGTGTGTGCTGTCTGGCAGGAAAGTGGATGACATGGAAGGAATCCTTTGATTGGGGTAGAAGAAGATGCCTAAGATTACGGTATTGCCACATTCGGTGCTGTGCCCGGAAGGTGCGGTGTTTGATGCACCAGAAGGACAGTCTTTATGCGATGCATTGCTCGCGCATGACATCGGGATTGAGCATGCCTGTGGACAGTGCGGGGCATGCAGCACCTGCCATGCCATTATCCGGAAAGGGTTTGATTCCCTTTCGGAAATGGGTTCCAATAATCAGAGATGCATAAAAGTTATTCTACGCCGCCAAATGACCCAAAGGGATAAAACCGGAAAAGGATCCGGCCTTTGATATCTTCGACGTCAACCAGGCC
>JBJEXA010000075.1:0-3465 GCA_051885335.1 Oxalobacter sp.
GCTCTTCCCATATCCATTTGAATTTGAACGAATATGAAAAAGAATTCTTACCTGCTATTCACTATCATTCTTTGTTTTATTGCTTTCGGATATTTTCTATATACATATAAAAACCGCTATGTCCCTGAAATCAATACTGCAATCAAATCATTGCCAAACCCTCCTGATTCAGACAGTGACTTGGGAAGACATGACGAAGAAATGTATCAAAAAGGGATAGCTTTAAGGAAAACTGAACGCGGGAAGGAAGCCCAGAGACATGCTGGTATCAACAAGCTGGACAAACTGGAATCATATTTTTCCAGTTTTGTTGGACAGGTCATATCAAGAGAATCAACGCCAAAGACACACGCTCTTCTTGAAGAAGTCCTCTATATTTCAAGAAAAGCTGCAGGAAAAGCCAAAAAGAAGTTTAACCGCCCGCGCCCATTTGTTGCACATCCAGAAGATCCAACATGCCTCCCAGACAGCAAAGCAAGCTCAAATCCTTACGGAAGCTATCCATCATTTCATGCAGCAACAGCATGGGGTTTCGGTCTGATGCTCGCCAAAATCGTACCAGACAAATCAAGCACCATTCTCAATCAGACACACCGTTTAAGCGACAGCCGTTGGATATGTGGATACCATTGGGTCAGCGATGTCCTTGCGGCTGAAACGATGGTGGAAGATATCATTAGCAGGTTGATGCAAAACAGTGATTTTCAGCATCGGGTAGCAGAAGCACAGAAAGAATGGCTGTCTGTTCCCAAGAAATAATCACCAAAACATTGACGTTCAATATCTGATTCTTTGCTCATTGCATTCAAATAGATATTCCTAAGATAGGATAAACGGGACAACAAATCATCTCATTCAAACAACAGAAAAAAACAAGGCAATTTCACCGCAAAGAAAAAACAACCGGCACTCTGATGCGTGCTGGTGCGGGCGGAGCCGGAAACGGGCTGGCCTTCCGGATGGCTTTCAGCCCTGCAGCATCCAGCGGATCGAATCCTGCACTGCTGACCAGAGAAAGACTGTCAATATGACCATCCTGCCGGATAACGAACGAATAGACCGCCTTGCCTGAAATTCCCATCATCCGTGCCTGACTGGGATAAACCAGCTGCCGTTGGATATGGGCAAGGATATAGTTGTAATTGGCAGAAATATAACGGCCAACGCCATCTCCCCTGCCAGAGCCTGAACCGTCTCCCGTACCGCTCCCGGAACCAATGCCAGAACCCATACCACGCCCCAATCCTGCACCGGTTCCCCGTCCCGGTCCTGCATCATCACCGATCCCTGTTCCGGTTCCCTTACCTGATCCCGGCACTGTTCCGTCTTCCATGCCACCATATGACGTTGAAACACCCGAGCTGTCTACCCTGTTCCCTTGTGATTGCACGGTATCAGGAGGATTCTTTTCTACTTGAGGGGAGGAAACCTGATGACGTGCCTGACGGTCTGAAAGAGAAGCAGCGGATTCCTTGCCATCATTGCTTTCATCCATAACAGGAACCCGGCCATTTTCGCCGGAACCACCGCCTGACATCCCGCCACCGCCTTTGCCATCATTGAAACCAACAGCAGCCAGATCAATTTCCACCAGATTATCTTCAGACCGGCCAGCTCCCATCAACAGGCAAACCATCCCAATGGCAATCATATGGGCAATGATGGAAAGCAATAGACCTCTGACAAGGCGGTTCATCGCTGCGTCCGCACGCTGATCCGGGTAAATCCCTGCTGCCGGAGCGTATCCATGACAGTAACGAATGCCTGCAGCTGCACCGCTTTATCAGCGGCAATCAGGACAGACCGTTCCCTGGGCATATCCACCAGCACTGCTGACAGCTCAGCAACCGTTACAGACCGCCCATCCACGGACAGCCTGCCCTGGGCATCCAGTTCAATCTGAACAGGCACCTCCGCAACCGTTTTTGCACCCTGTGCCTGCGGCAGGCTGACATGAATGCCCTCAGATACCGCATTGGGCACCACAAAAGTCGCCGTCATCAACAGAATGACAACCAGCACCAGCATAACATCAATAAGCGGCACCATATTGATTTCAGTCAGACCGCCTTTTTCCCCGAAACTATTCTTCATGGGCGGCATCCCACAGCAGAAGGATATTTTTTGCCCGGCGGACAAGCATGTTGTAGAGCATCACCGCAATAATAGCGACTGTCAGCCCAATGGCGGTGGCTTTCAGTGCCAGCGCCAGTCCAACCATAACGGTACGGGGATCCATCGCACCAGCCGTTCCAACCTGGTAGAACGTGACCATGATGCCCAGCACGGTGCCAAGCAGCCCGACATAAGGGACATTCCCGGCAATGGTGCCGATGATCTGCAGGTGCCTGGACAGGTCATATTCCAGCCTGTTTCGGGAAGTATAGGCTTCTGCTGCCACACTTTTAAAAAAAAAGAAGCGCTCTATCGACAAGGCCACCACGACCACAGACAGGATAAGCAACACCCCTACCACACCATAATCAATCAGGTCCACCAACCAGTTCATGTCTTATTTCCGATCCCACAAAAGGCAACCAATCAAGTATAGCACCGCTCCAAGAGGCAACAGCATCAGCATTTCTTCCCGGTTGGAGAAGACTGTCCCTTTCCAAGAAACACAGGAACCTGATATCCGGAAACTTTCCTGTTTTCCCGCCCCTTCTATTCCTGAACCATGGGTTTTCCGGCAGTTTGCAGTGCCATATGATGGCATGAGTGGCGTATAATGGTTTATTGGCGTTACATCCTCTGAATCTGACTCACTGGATACACCAAAAACAGCAACTGAACAACCGTCCAATCAAACAGCATGGGAGAATTTTTGTGATACGGAGAGGTTTCAATCCGTTGTCCGGCAGGATCGGGCGTTTTTTCCGTAACATCAGATACTCCGCATTGGTCATCGGGCCACTCGTTGCAATAGCGGTCTATTTCATGCTGCCTGATACCTATACCAATGCTGTTGGCGAAACCCTGCCGTTCAGCCATGCGGCAAAGGCGTGCCTTGCTGTTGTTGTGCTGATGGGCATCTATTGGTTTACAGAAGCCATCCCGATTGCCGCCACAGCCATCATTCCTGTCGCCATATTCCCCATACTGGGCATCGCTTCCCTGAAAGACACCTGCATTCCTTATGGCAGCAGCACCATCTTCCTGTTCCTGGGCGGTTTTCTGCTCGCCGCAGGCATCCAACGCTGGAACCTTGACCGCCGTCTGGCGCTTTACACCATCCGCATCATGGGCACGAAACCCCAGCAGATCAGTGCCGGGATGATGATTGCCACCGCCCTGCTGGCAATGTGGGTCTCCAACACGGCAACGGCTGCCATGATGGTGCCGATTGTCTCAGCCGTCCTGCGTCTGTTCCAGACCGAATGCCATGGCGGGACACGCTCCAACCGGAAAGAACACAATTTCGCCATCTGCATGCTGCTCTGTGTCGCCTATGGTGCAAACATCGGC
>JBJEXA010000076.1:0-3434 GCA_051885335.1 Oxalobacter sp.
GAAACCTACAACGATGTCTATGCCGGATTGACAGGGCTCCTGAAACATCTGGGATATCAGTAGCCAGTATTGTTCAAAAGAAAGAATGGAGGTCCGTGCTGACTGAATCGCCATTTTATGCTTTGTTGCAAAAGCCTGGATCAGGCCTTTTTCAGGAATTCAGATTTCAGGGAGAAGCTCTGGCCGTCAATCTTGCAGTCCACGTCATGATCACTGTCAACAAGGCGGATATTTTTCACCTTAGTGCCTTTTTTGATCACAATAGAGGAACCTTTTACTTTCAGGTCTTTGATCAGAATGACTGAATCGCCATCCTGAAGGATATTTCCGTTGGAATCCTTATAAACCTTGGTTTCCTCTTCGGCTGTGGCTTCTTCATTGCCAGACCATTCATACATGCAGTCTGGGCAGACATAATTCACAGAATCGTGATAGACATATTCGCTATTGCACTTCGGGCATTTTAGCATTTGTTCCATATTTTTTACCTTTCATGTAACGGATAGGCGGGAAGATACCATATTTTTCATGATATTCCGTTATTAGAACGGAATTAAAAGCAGAACTGTGCAGTATCCATGCAGATATACGTATAATCACGCCTGATAGAATTTCTGATGAAAGCTGACGAAGTAAATGGAAGTTCTGAGAAGCCGCAGGGAAAATTTCCATGCAGGCAGCGTGACGGCATTCCGACTGCCCTCGGTTATCTGGCGGTTTCATTCACGCTGAGCATTGCATGCCGCAATATCGGTATGGGTGCTGTTGAGACGTTTGTCGCCGATGCCATCTTCAAATCATCGGATAAAGTCCCTAGATGCACGGCATGTCGAAATGGCCTCATCCGCCCAGATGTCACGCTGTATGGCGAGAGTCTGCCCCCTGATTTCAAATATGCGGAAAAATCATCCGCAAATGCGATATGCTAATTGTCGCAGACACAAGCCTGACGGTCTTACCAGCCGCTTCGCTGGTCAAGAAATTCCGTGGCAGTTACCTTGTCATCATCAACAGAGACCAGACTGGAGCAGACGAAACCGCCGACCTTATTTTCCGCGAGAGCCTGGGCAGTACTTTCCTGGTACTGTGAGACAGGTCAAATACCCCGCTATTTGACTGTATCCAAACGTTTTCTTATAGTAACTGGAATCCATCTCCACACAGGCATCATTATGACGAACGAATACCAAAGACCATTCTTTTATGGAAATTGCCGCTTCTGTTTCGATGCGTTCGACCTGTTTACGACACAGGTATGATGCTGTCTGTGATTGTATCCAAGGATGGCCGTACCGTCTCAACAGGCTATAATGGTGCACCGTGCCATCGTGCGAACTTTGTGGACCTGAAAGAATACCTGCGAGAAAAATGCAATATCAAGCCAAACACGCACTATGGAGCTGTGACGGGCGGTGCATGCCGAGGCGAATGCCATCATCAATGGGAATCCATTGGATATTGTTGGCTGAACACTGTATCTGGCAGGAACCGATACGGTGCAAATTCTGCGACAAAGCAGATGCATCCCTATTCAATGTGCCAGCGTCTGATCCTGAACGCCCAGATTGAAAGGGTTGTGATGCGGGATATTGATGGCACACTGATTTATGCCAATCCGCTGGATTGGGATGATGACCTACCTGAAGTGATTGCCCAGAAAATCGACATCAGCAATATCTTCAGGCACATCAGCGGTCTTTTATACAAATCCCTCGCGCTGAACGATTTCATCCAGAATGTCCGCAGCGGTAATCAGGATAAAATCCAGATTGCACTGGCGTTTAGCCACGACTGGCGGATGTTTGACCTTAAGATCCTTACACTCAATAGAACCCAATGCAGCGTTGAATCTGTTGATGTATTCCTGCTCCAGCTCTCTGATGCGGGTGCTTTCGTGATTATTGCATTTTACATAGAGCGCACTCAGAACCATGATACCTGCTGTAACACCGCCACAGACAGACCCTACCCCCATGCCGCCACCAAAACCGGCACTCATTTTCAGCGCTTCTGGAGGCAACTGCAGGTTGTACGCCCAATTGGCACCATAAAGAATCTTTTCACTGCAACACAAATTCATGTGATTGCCAAAACCCGATTCAATCAACTCTTTCAACATAGGATTTTCCTCTCATCAATACGTACTCAACTTCGACTAGCATACCATTAACATCCTCCCCTGCCTAAAAGCAGGAGATTCCTACAGAGTCAGAGCGCAAGTGCTCTGGTCTCTTCGGTGGGTTCCTGCTGCTGGCGACCTCACTGCATCACTCACTTCACAGGCTAGCCGGGCGTGTCCCGCCCTTAATATATTTATCGCTCCGACTACATCGGCGTTTTCCTCAAATCTACATGTGACACAGCGGAATCCGGCTTGTGTCTTGCGACTTTCCGCAGATACGCTATCACCACAGGGCATGTCCTGCTCGTGTTTTGCGGCGACACTGAGACCAGTATCCTGCCACGCCATGTCTGCTTGTATTCCAGTTGACGCCTGAATTCGTACGATCCCTGATCGGGCGGATTGAGCGGGCATTCAGGATATCGAAATCAAAGCTTGAGATCAGACCTGTCTTCCATTGCACGTGCAGACACATTGAAGCCCATGTCTGCATATGCTTCATTGCGTTGAAGGTTTACAAGGAACTTGAAAGGCGTCTTGAACGGGAAGGTAATTGGCATGAGCGTTGACAGGGTACTGGACATTGCAAAGACAATCACGACCCTCAGGGTGCCGATAAGTAAATCGGAAACAATCAGCAAGACAATGATCCTGACGCCAATGCATAAACGTATCAGTCCGTTGTTTGATAGGGGCTTCTAGGAGGACTGAGGCACAACTGGGATATTCGTATAGAAATCTCTACTTGTTTACCTAATTTGGTGGCGCATTGATGAAGCCAGGAATTATATGCAATTTAGCGACTGCTGGCAGCTTTTAATGGATAATCTAGAAACGCCACCCTGCGCAAAGCAAAGTGGCGTTCTCCAATATAACGAGTAAGCAGGCAATCACCGTTCCTGCAGATTGACCCAGATGGTCTTGGGTTCCGTGAAGTTTTCAATGGCGGCTTCACCGTGTTCCCGTCCAAAGCCAGACTGTCCAGTCCCACCCCAAGGCAGACGGATGTCTGTATAACCATAGGTATTGACCCAGACCGTCCCGGCCTTCAATGCACGTGCCACACGGTTGCTACGGGTACCGTTGCGGCTCCAAACACCGGCTGCCAAGCTGAATGCCGTACCATTGGCGATGGCAATCGCTTCTTCTTCGGTATCAAACGGAATCACACAGGCAACAGGACCAAAGATTTCTTCCTGGGAAATGCGCATCTCATTCTTGACCTGTGTAAAGAGTGTCGGCTGGATAAAGAACCCCTTGTCACCGACCCGTTCCCCACCATAGGCAAGTGCTGCCCCTTCCTGTTTGCCGA
>JBJEXA010000077.1:0-3412 GCA_051885335.1 Oxalobacter sp.
GGGAAGGAATCTCAGTCGCCATACCGACAGCAATGCCTGAGGCGCCGTTCATCAATGTCATTGGAAGGCGGGCAGGGAGCATGGCGGGCTCCAAGGATGAACCATCATAGTTGTCCTGGAATTCGACAGTGCCTTGATTGATTTCAGATAACAGGAGCTGGGAAACCGGTGTCAGTCGGGCTTCTGTGTACCGCATGGCGGCGGCACCATCACCGTCGCGGGAACCAAAATTCCCATGGCCATCCACCAATGGATAGCGCATGGTGAAATCCTGCGCCATACGGACCAGCGCATCATAGACAGACTGATCTCCATGGGGATGCAGTTTTCCCAAAACATCACCAACCACAGCGGCTGATTTTCGAGGTTTTGCTTCAGAAGACAGCCGTAACTCATTCATTGCATAAAGGATTCTTCGCTGAACAGGTTTCTGTCCATCGCAAACATCGGGTAAAGCCCGGCCTTTAACGACAGAGATGGCGTAATCAAGGTATGCCTGTTCTGCAAAACGGGCAAGCATCAATGATTCCTGGGGTATCGTTCCAGGTTCCTCAGGTTTTGAAGTTGTATCAAACAGGGAAGGTTGCTCACTCATATCATCGGTTCCCCAGCATCATATTCCGGTATTTCAGATATCTGTTTCGGCTTCATTGCCGTGTTCTTCCATCCATGAACGCCGGGCGGCTGCCTCGCCTTTACCCATCAGCATCTGGAACCGTTTTACAGATTCATCTTTGCCGAGGTTTCCCAGCATGACGGGGAGCAACCGGCGTGTATCTGGATTCAATGTGGTTTCCCAAAGCTGTTCAGCGCTCATTTCACCCAATCCTTTGAAACGGGAAATGCTGAGTGATGTGTCTTTATGGCCTTCTTTATGCAGACGTTCAAGAATCTTTGTCAGTTCCGCATCATCCAGCGCATAAAGTTTTTGGACCGGCTTCCTGCCTCTTGCAGGCGCATCAATACGGAAAAGAGGCGGTCTTGCAATAAAAATATTCCCATTTTCAATGAGTTTTGGGAAATGTTTAAAGAAAAGTGTTAGCAATAAGACCTGAATATGGGAACCATCGACATCGGCATCGGACAGGATGCAGACTTTGCCATAGCGCAGTCCAGACAGGTCGGGATTATCATCTGTACCATGCGGGTCAACGCCGATGGCGACGGAAATGTCATGGATTTCCTGATTGGCAAACAATCTGTCACGGTCGGTTTCCCAGGAGTTCAGGACTTTGCCGCGTAAAGGCAGAATGGCTTGGTATTCTTTGTCACGTCCCATTTTAGCGGAACCTCCCGCAGAATCACCTTCAACCAGGAAAAGTTCATTGCGGGCGATGTCATGGGATTCACAGTCGGTCAGTTTGCCGGGCAGTACCGCCACTGAGGAGGATTTTTTCTTTTCGATTTTCTGAAGCTGGCGCATTCGTGCTTGTGCTTGACGGATGACCAGTTCAGCCAGTTTCCTGCCATATTCCACATTCTGGTGCAACCATTGTTCAAAAACAGGACGGACACAATGGGAAACCAGACGGACAGCGTCACGGGAGTTGAGTTTTTCCTTGGTCTGTCCTTGGAACTGGGGATCCAGTACACGGGCGGACAACAGGAAAGAAGCCCGTGCAAAGACATCTTCAGGAAGCAGGCGGACACCTTTGGGCATCAGGGAATGGATTTCGGTGAAATTCTTCACCGCATTGAAAAGACCGTCCCGTAGCCCATTTTCATGGGTGCCGCCCGCAGGGGTTGGAATCAGGTTGACGAAAGATTCACGGACAGGTGTTCCTTCAACCGTCCATGCAATGACCCAGGCCGCACCTTCGCCATCAGCAAAGTCTTCTTCTTGCGATGATATATAGTGTTCTCCGGTAAAGAGTGGAATCACAGTGCCTTCTCCGCAAACCAGTTCCAGGGATTCAGACAGGTAACCTCTCAGGCCGTCAGCATAATGCCAAGTCTCTTCTCCGCCATCAGCATGGGTCAGGGAGACTTTCAGGCCTGGCAGCAGGATGGCTTTGGAGCGCAGCAGGTGGCGGAGGTCGGTCAAGGGGATGGCAAGGTCGTCGAAATAGGTGCCATCTGGCCAAATGGTGATTTTGGTGCCTGTCTTTTTCTCTTTGCGTGGTAAAGGGGTTGAGGAAAGAGGGACAGATACTTCACCATCGGTAAATGCAATATGATGTTCCTGCCTGCCACGCCAGACTGTGACATCAATCTGTTTGGAAAGGGCATTTGTCACAGAAATACCGACACCATGCAGACCACCGGAAAAAGCATATGCACTATCGGATCCCTTTGTGAATTTACCGCCGGAATGCAGTTGGGTGAATACAATCTGGACTGTAGGGATGCCTTCTTCAGGATGAATGCCAACAGGAATACCCCTGCCATTGTCTTCAACGGTTACACTGCCATCATCATTCAGGGTGACATGAATGGCTGTGCACCAGCCACCAATTGCCTCATCCGATGCATTGTCAATGACTTCAGTAATGATATGCAGGGGATTTTCTGTGCGGGTATACATGCCCGGGCGCTGACGGACAGGTTCAAGGCCTTTCAGCACCTTGATTGAATCTTCACTGTATCCGGTGTTTTTTTCTGCCATAAAGGTTCTGGAACAGGCAATCTGCCGGTTCGGATGAATGATGGAACTGCGGATTTTACAACGTCTGGATGATAACCTAAAACACTGTTCCCATAAAATGGCTGGAAAGAAGTGGCTCGACTGAAAAATCTTAAGAAAACAAGGCTTTCTGTGCCGACACCGTTTTTTTTAATGGCTGATGGCGTGTTTTTGGCGCGGAATGGTATCAATGCTGTTGATATTATTGGGTTTATTCCGTAAATAACATTGATGTTTTAGCCTGAAACATATATAATTCTCCATTACTACAGAGTTTCGCCCATTGTTTATTGGGGCAGAAGGAAGAAACAGATGGGCTTTAGCCCATTTTTTTTTCATCATGTCCAGGATAGCAGATGACGGGCGGACTGCAACTGGAACAGGAGTGTTATTTGTTGGAAGAACTGATTGAAAAAACGGTGACAGGCTGTGGCTATGAGCTTGTGGATATCGAACATGCGCCTGGTGGGATTCTGCGTGTTTATATCGATTGTCCGCCTGATCAGACAGATGGTGGTGGCATTTCACTGGATGATTGTGAAACCGTTAGCCGTCAGCTGTCCCATGCCCTGATGGTTGAAGATGCTGATTATGACCGGCTGGAAGTATCGTCTCCGGGGTTGGATAGGCCGTTGAAGAAGTTCCAGGACTTTGCCCGCTTTGCCGGTGCTGAAGCATGGGTCAGGCTCCGCCGTCGTGTTGAAGGGTTGAACCGGAAGACATTCCAGGGAATCTTATTGCAGCCAGAAGGGGATGAAATTGGTCTTGAGTTCGACAATCCAGATGGAA
>JBJEXA010000078.1:0-3391 GCA_051885335.1 Oxalobacter sp.
GGGGAGCGGTGCGCCAGGTGCGGATGCAGTTGCTGGCATCTGAAATTGACCGTTTGGCGAAAACCATTGCAACGGATCTGGATGACCGGGAAAAATACCGGACGCTGAGCAGGCAGCTTGCAGAATTGCAAAAGGCAGAAAAGCAGGATAATGAACAGCTTTGGCGGCTTCAGGATGATGATAAGGCTTGACAGATTCCTTGAGCTTCTGTATTAGAGTGCGATATAATAAGAAATTTTTATAATACCCGGCTTTCTGACTGTATGTACGGGGGAAAGGGGGCTATTTTGGGAGATGCCGTAGAGAGTTACAGCATCTTTCATGACTAACGGACGGTAAGGACAACATGAAAAAATCAGAACAGATTCCGGCGAGTGGAAGCAATGCTGCAGAAACACCTGCCAAAAAACGGAGAAACCGTAAGGCCGTTGATAAGGCAGTTGAAGTTGTTAGTGCCCAAGTTGCGGCAACAGTGGCAGAACCTATCGTCCCATCCGAAGAAAAAGCCCAGAAATCCAGCAAAAAGCGTAAGACGACTGCTGTGAAGAAAGCGGATGTGCCGTCAGTTGATGCAGATCCTGCCGTCCCTGAAAAAACAGTGGATGCCGCTGCCGTTGTTGGAGAAAAAAAGGAAAAGCCTGCCAAGGCTGAGAAGCCTAAAAAGAATGGCAAAACCAAAGTCAAGAAAGCTGAAGCGCCTGTAACGGTTGATGCATCGGATACCCCTGCTTCTGCCAAGGCAGCATTCCAAGTCGCCGCTTCTGAAAAAACAGCGTCGGAACCACAGGTGGAAGCCGTGTCACAGGCTGAAGGAAAGCCCGTAAAAACCAGCCCGTCTGGACGGGGTCGTAAACCGAAAGCCCGCAAAGAAGCTGAGGCTGTTGTGGAACCTGCTGGTGCAGGAAAAGTTGATGTTGCAGGAACTGTCAATGTATCAGAAACCATTATTGTGGTAACGGATGCAGACAAACTGGCATCAATTGATACATCAGGTTATGTGCTGCCGGCAGAAAAAGTACCTGCCCGCCGTGGCCGTAAACCGAAGGAAGCCCAACCTGAAAGCGATGAGCTGACTGCCATCAATGCGATGGAGCGCGAAGAGCTGAAGAAAGCCAGCAAGCGCAGTCAGCGTGCGAAAGAAAAGGCGTTGCTGGCAGGAACCTTGACGGGAGATGCAGAAGCATCGGTCGAAGAGATTGAACGTCGCCGTGAACGTCTGAAAATGCTGATCAAAATGGGGAAGGAACGCAGTTACCTGACCCATGCTGAAATCAATGACCACCTGCCGGATGGTTTCAATGACCCGGATCAGATTGAAGGCATTATCAGCACTTTCAATGACATGGGCATCAATGTCTTTGAGGTTGCGCCAGACCAGGAAGACCTGCTGCTCAATGACAATGCGGTCAATGTCACCAGTGAAGAAGAGGCTGAGGCTGCTGCTGAAGCTGCGTTGCAGACCGTTGATTCTGAATTCGGGCGTACCACCGATCCTGTCCGCATGTATATGCGTGAAATGGGGACAGTTGAACTGCTGACCCGCGAAGGCGAAATCGAGATTGCAAAACGCATTGAAGAAGGGCTGAAGGATATGATTACAGCCATTTCTTCCTGCCCGACCACCATTGCTGAAATTATCAAGACTGCTTCAGATATCCGTGATGGATTGATTGAGGTGGATGAGGTTGTCGATGGTATGGCGGATGCGAAGGATGACGATGAAGACAGTTCTGATGTAACTGTTCCTGTTGATGAAGACAAGGCTGATGATGCTGACGAAGCCAATGATGAGGACAGTGATGAGGATGGTGTCGGAGATGAAGACGATGCCGACGATGACGAAGATGCGGAGGTAGGCAATGCGGCTGCCAGTGGTATCTCCGCTGAAGAGAAAGAACGGCTCAAGAGTGAGGCGCTGATCCGTTTTGCCAGGATTGAGGAACTGTTTGCGGCAATGCAGGCGGCTTTCAGAAATGAAAGTGGTCAAGATGGATACCGTTCTCCTGCTTATATGGCAGCTCAGGAGGCGATTTCCGCTGAATTGCTTGCGATGCGTTTCACGGCCCGGTTTACCGAGAAACTCTGTGATTCCCTGCGTGGCCAGATGAAAACCATCCGTGACATTACAAAGGATATCCTTGATGTCTTTGTGAAACGTTGTGGTGTTCCACGCCAGTATTTCATTACGGAATTCCCCGGCAATGAGACCAATCCTGACTGGGTGGACAGCGAAATAGCTTCAGGACAGCCATACAGTCCATTGCTCAGGCGAAACCGACCTGTCATCGGAGAACATCAGCGTAAACTGATTGAGATAGAAAAAACCGTCGGTATGCCATTGGCAGACCTGCGTGAAATCGAGAAAAAGATGCTGGCAGGCGAAGCCCACGCCCGGAAGGCGAAAAAGGAAATGACAGAAGCCAACCTGCGTCTGGTCATCTCGATTGCCAAGAAATACACCAACCGTGGCCTCCAGTTCCTGGACCTGATCCAGGAAGGCAACATCGGTCTGATGAAAGCGGTTGACAAATTCGAGTACAGAAGGGGTTATAAGTTCTCGACCTATGCGACATGGTGGATCCGTCAGGCAATCACCCGTTCCATTGCCGATCAGGCCCGGACCATCCGTATCCCTGTCCATATGATTGAAACCATCAACAAGATGAATCGGATTTCACGTCAGATCCTGCAGGAAACCGGTTCTGAGCCAGACCCTGCAACACTGGCTGAAAAGATGGACATGCCGGAAGACAAGGTCCGCAAGATCATGAAGATTGCGAAGGAACCGATTTCAATGGAAACCCCGATTGGGGATGATGATGATTCTCATCTGGGTGATTTCATTGAAGACAGCAATACACTGGCACCTGCTGATGCAGCATTGCATGCTTCCATGCGCAATGTCGTCAAGGATGTGCTGGATTCCCTGACCCCTCGGGAAGCCAAGGTGCTGCGTATGCGCTTTGGTGTGGAAATGTCCACGGATCATACATTGGAAGAAGTCGGTAAACAGTTTGATGTAACCCGCGAACGTATCCGTCAGATTGAGGCGAAGGCACTGCGTAAGCTGCGCCATCCTTCCCGTTCCGATAAGTTGAAGAGCTTCCTGGAAGGAAACTGATATAATGGCATTCTGCAAAACGGGCCTATAGCTCAGTTGGTTAGAGCAGGGGACTCATAATCCCTTGGTCGCAGGTTCAAGTCCTGCTGGGCCCACCACGTAACGCCTTGAAAACGCTAGACTTTTTAGTCTGGCGTTTTTTATTGCAGAATTTCATGTGGCGTATTTGTGGGGTCTACCCCAAATAAGGGGGCACGGAAACCAAATCCAACGGTTGATCATAAAAAGCAGTGCCATATTAACCGCATAACGCCCTGCCCCTCAACCTGT
>JBJEXA010000079.1:0-1936 GCA_051885335.1 Oxalobacter sp.
ATCGTTTTTTTCACAATACACTGTAAGGCATTCTGTCCAGCGTATCAGACTCCAATCAGTCCTCCATCCAGACCGCATGGTGAGGACCAGAAAATAACGATGGGATACAACTGGTTAAGCCATAACCTGCGGCAACGCCTGTAAGGATATTTGCATACGCTTATTCCGACTTTGAGACACGCGCATCTAGAGGTCAGTTGAGGATGCAGGTGTGCACCGTTCCTGAAGGCAGAGGCGATATAAACAGAATGATGCCTGCTGCAGCTGATTACTTCACTGTTTGAGCCATTGAAGATGCTTGGCAGGACGCTTTCTTCATTGAAGGAGGAGATTGTCAGGATGTTCCGGTTCAGCCGAAGCAACGGTATCACCGAGGGGTTCCACAGGAAGATGAAGCTGATCCAGCGCAGGGCTTATGGATTCAGGAACTTCGGGAATGACAGGTTGAGGAGCAGGGCGTTATGCGGTTAATATGGCACTGCTTTTTAGATCAACCATCGGTTTTGGTACCCCTGCCCCCTTATTTGGTGTAGAGTCAGGATCTTTCCGCGCAAAACAGCACTCAATGCAATCGGATATCTTTCTGGGCTTCTTCCGGCATCTCAGCATGGACCAGCTCCCCTTGGGTGTCCACAAAAAGCGGAGCGCCACAATCCTCACAGTATTCCATAATGAAACGTTCAATCGGTGTTTTCTCGAACCGGACGCTCAGTTGGCGGAGGAGTTTGAAGATGGCAAGCAACTGAACGCCTCCCTTGACCTTGGTCGATGAGGGATGGTTTTCGAGAAGTACTGGCAAACTCGGACCATCAATCTCTTCAATCCCGTAAATCGGCCAGACTACGCCATAAACAATCTTCCTGTCCTTGAGATTGTAGAAACTGATACGGTATTCCTCAACTTGGATGCCACTGCTGTCTTTACCGAAACCGCCAATGACAGCTCCCAATGCCTGTGCCGGGATTCCCAAAGCACTTTCAAGGTACTGTACAGCAGCACGGACAGTTGCAGGTCGGATTTCCTGGTCTGTCTTACGGCAGGTATTGAAAAAACCGCCGGGCAGCAGGCAATCCAGATGACAGCCAGGCAATACCTGCGTCATTAATGGCAATACCGCCTCTTTCCAATGCAGCAGGGCTTTTTCCTTCCGGTTTTCAAGGTCTGTCGGATCTGGATCTTCCTGCCAGCTGAAAATCGGACTGCCCTCATCCGCCATGATACCGGCCAGCAGATAACGGCTGTCCGCCATAAATGGCACTATTTCCTGCTTAGATGGCAGAATACAAGGTTCCCCTGTCTTGATGGATTCAATGAACTGTCTGGAAGCTTTATACACTTCAACAGGTTCCATAGGCATCCGGTCAACCGTATAAAGGATTGGAGACAGACTCATCCTGACACCTTCAGCCAACATGATACGGTTGAAATGCGCTTGGAGTGCCTGATAGACAGCAGTATCCAACTCACCGGACGGAATGGAATAACGTGTCCAGACAAGCAATGGCACTGCGACAAACAGGAACTGGGAACGATGCCGTTTTTCAACAACAACCGCAGACTCACAATAGGATTCAACCACTTCCAGCAGACAGTTGTAGGCTTCCATATCCGTGTTGAACAGATACTCCCCTGCCTGGTTGAGCACTGCCTGACGATTGCGTTTGATCAGGGATGATGCCAATGCCTGAAGGCGCAGTCTTGCGAACTCGCTTTCTGTAAAACTGGAAGCATAAAACATCTCCATCGCCAGCGCTGCCAACCGCTTACTGTCGGCACTGATCTTCTGAGTGGTCTGTCTGGCAATATTCGGCATCATCGAAACAATCAATCACAAACACCCGCTACCATAGACGGTACTGTCAGGACAAGCAGACAAAAAAAAATCCCCAACGGGATCTTCTTAACTGTCTCTGGCATCCCCAAGCGGATTCGAACC
>JBJEXA010000079.1:2036-14396 GCA_051885335.1 Oxalobacter sp.
GCTGTTCCCACCGTGAAAGGGTGGTGTCCTAGGCCTCTAGACGATGGGGACACAATATTTCAGGAATTCCCGTCAATGGAAGCTGTGCCCAGCCAGGATAATCTGGCATCCCCAAGCGGATTCGAACCGCTGTTCCCACCGTGAAAGGGTGGTGTCCTAGGCCTCTAGACGATGGGGACACAACTTCAGTCTTCTGGTGGAGGTAAGCGGGATCGAACCGCTGACCTCTTGCATGCCATGCAAGCGCTCTCCCATCTGAGCTATACCCCCTCCTCGAAGAGGATAGATTATAACAGCCAATCAGCCTTCTCTGCAAGGCGTAAATCAGAAAAACTGAAAAAACACTTTGCCGTTATGCCGTATCTGCATCAACCGCTGCCAGAAAAGCCCTGTGGGTATTCATCCCAACAGGGCCTTTGTGTCCAGCAATAAAGTCAACCTGATTGACAGTTATAGGTCTTTCAAACGGGAAAGCACTGTTTCACGCCCAAAAAGACAGACAACCGCATCAATGGATGGGGTGTGCAGTTCCCCAGTCAACAGCAGGCGTAAAGGCATGGCGACCTGAGGCATCTTCATCTTACGCTGTTTCAGAATGCCTTTCATCATGGCCTTGAGCGCATCACGGTTCCAGTCAATGGTCTCAATGTTTGCAGCATATTCCTTCAGAGCTTCACGGGAAGCATCAGTCAGATGTTCTTTCAACACTTCTGGATCAGGAGCCGGCTTGCCATAGAAAATCAGGCAGGAAGACGCCAGTTCATTGACGGTTGATGCACGGTCTTTCATCAATCCAATGACCTCCTGCAGGTCTGGCCCTGTCGAAAGGTCAACTCCCAGCTTTTCCAACTGGGGACGGACCATTGTTTCCAAGCGGGCATTGTCTGTTTCACGGATATAATGGTTATTCAGCCAGTTGAGCTTTTCAGTATTGAATTGCGAAGCAGAAGAAGACAGATGGTCAAAATCAAACCATTCGCAGAACTGTTCCATGGAAAAAATTTCATCATCCCCATGGCTCCATCCCAACCTTGCCAGATAATTCAGCATAGCTTCCGGCAGATAACCGGCTGCTGGATATTCCATGACTGAAACAGCGCCGTGCCGTTTGGACAGTTTCTCCCCATCATCCCCCAAAATCATCGGTAGATGGGCATACTCAGGCACCGGTGCATTCAGTGCCTTCAGCATATTGATCTGACGGGGCGTATTGTTGACATGGTCATCGCCACGAATCACATGGGTGATACCCATATCCCAATCATCGATGACCACACAGAAATTGTAGGTCGGTGTTCCATCTGAACGGGCAATGATGAGGTCATCCAGCTGGCTATTGGCAATCGAGATATTGCCTTTGACCCTATCATGCCAAGTGACAACACCATCCAATGGATTGCGGAAACGGACAACGGGATTGACACCTTCTGGTACAGGAGGCAGGACCTTGCCCAGTTCAGGACGCCATGTCCCATCATAACGAGGAATTTCTCCTGCTGCTTTCTGACGCTCACGCATCGCATCCAGCTCTTCTGGCGAACAATAACAGTAATAAGCGGTACCATTCTTGAGCATCTGATCGATGACTTCACGGTAACGGTCCATCCGTTTCATCTGATAGAAAGGACCTTCATCATGCTGAAGTCCCAGCCACTGCATACCATCAATGATTGCCTGAACAGCCTCATCCGTGGAACGTTCAACATCGGTATCTTCAATGCGCAGGACGAATGTACCTTTATGGTGACGGGCATATGCCCAAGAATAAAGTGCGGTACGCGCGCCGCCCAGATGCAGGAAACCTGTCGGGCTCGGCGCAAAACGGGTTCTTACAGTCATGTTGGATTCTGTTGGATATCAATAAACGAAAAGGATATTTTACCTCAGTGCATGGGTTTGCTGAATATCTGCAAAGGCTCATGTATCATATCGGGATGACTACGCTACCCCGTCTGCCCTTTAGCAAGAAAGGACTCCAACAGATGAGAAGCTGGCTGCCGATAACAGGCAACAATGCAAGGAACTGATTGTGGAAAGTAAATCCCATGCTTTGGTTACACTGCTGTTCACTGCCATCCTAGGGATGGTCATTGTCTGTATTTTTTTCTTCCTTGGCCATGACAAGTCAGAATACCGCCCTTACCGGATCATCACCGAACATTCTGTCGGCAGCTTGAATAAAGGCGGCAAAATCAAGTTCAACGGCATTGATGTCGGGCGTGTGACAGAACTGCGGTTCAGCAAAGAATCCCCCGGCTACATTGCCATCGACCTTGAAATCAGGAAAGATGCGCCCATCACCAAAGGCACCACAGCTTCCATCGCCTATCAGCCCGTCACTGGCATCTCTTCGATTAACCTGTTCGATGAAGGCACAAACCCAGAAAAACTGGTCACATCTGATGAAACGCCTGCCAGCATTCCAATGACTGGCGGAACTTACCACACCGTCAAAAATCGAGGCCTGGAAATTATTCGGGAAGTCAATACAGTCACCCAAAGCCTCGCCACCTTGTTGGATGGCAGGCATAACCGGCTTGTCTTCTCAACTATCAGGGATCTACGTAGGCAATCAGAAAATTGGGCAAAGACGCCTTGGTATATCTATGCTGCATCTATTGACGCACCTGAAAAACTTCACAATGGACACAAGGTGGTCAAGACACTTCATCAGCTGGCAGTCGATGTAAAAAAAGTTTCTGTGCTGGTCGATACAGAAATTTCCAAACAGCTGGCATCCGATGATATTGAGCATCTTGAAAAAATCGCCCAAGATTCCCGGGCTATCCTAAACAATATCAATAGCATCCTTGCTGATTTCCGCCAGGGACTGAACTCACCCTTGATTGAAAAGAAACGCATTGCCGGTCCCGGAGAATAAGATGCCGACAGAAAAGTGTGAAGAAGGAACGGGGCTTTGATACACCAATGGCCATTTTCCGGCATCAGGAAGATAAAGGTGCCAAGCACCAGAAAACAGATTCCTTCCTATGGAAGAAAAAAGAAAGAAACATCAAAAACGGTATTGAGCAGATCACATTATCCCCAAGATAAAAGAGCAGTTATCAAGCTATCAGATTACTGAATTGCTTGATAGATCCTGGCTTCATCTTTTTGTTACCCTGCTCTACATCTAGGAAATCTTTATCTGTTACAGGAATTGAGTGCCATCAACAGGAATGGAGAAATCAGACAAGAGGCACAACACTTATTGAACGTTTCTCTGCGTTATGATGACTGAATAAAAGAAATCCCCATGATCCTCACCATGGGGATTTTCAGTTCCTCGGCAGTCCGGGTGTTTTAAAACTGCTTTTGGGATTGCCTTAGATTTATTATGCGAACATCTGCGCTGTCCGCAATGCTGTCATCACAACACCATATGCCAGTGGAATACCGACAATGAGCCAACGGAGGACAAACTGTCCCATACCGACGACTTCTTTACCGGAAACAACACCCTCGGCCATTGCAGCTTTCAGCTTGTCTTCCAGAATAGCTTTTTCCGCAGCGAATTCTTCTGGGGTCATATGCCATTTTGGATTGACTGGACGGATCAGCGTAATGAACACGATTTCGAGAACCAACAATGCTGCCATGCAGTACAGGGTCATGGAATAAGCAGCTGCTTTCGCAACACCAGCGCTCAGCTGCATTTCACGCAGAACGTTGATGAACAGTGGAGAGAGCAGACCAGCAGCAGACCAAGCGGTCAGGACACGGCCGTGAATTGCACCCACGAACTGCTGACCGAACAAGTCGTTCAGGTATGCAGGGATAACCGCATAACCGCCACCGTAGAAAGAGACGCAGACACAGGTAACAACCAAGAACAGGAGCAGGTTCAAGGAAGCAGCCAAGGTTGGCAGAGAAGCATACATCGCTGCGCCACCTGCTGCAAAGAGGTAGTAAACCCAACGACGGCCAATCTTATCGGACAGGGATGCCCAAACGAAACGGCCCAGAATGTTGAACAGGGACAGCAGACCAGCGAAACCAGCCGCAATCATTGCAACCTGGCCTTTCTGTGCATCGGTCAGGTCGTCGAACTTGACACCAGGCAGATGGATCAGGTCACCTGCGAACACTTCCTGCAGCAGAGGGGAAGCCATAGCCAGAACACCGATACCAGCAGCGATGTTCAAGAACAGCATGCACCAGCAGCACCAGAACTGAGGGGTACGGACCGCGCTTGCAGTGGTAACGTTGAAAGCACTGGAAACATTCTTGTTAGGGTCAGGTTCCCAACCTGCTGGCTTGAAGCCCGGAGGTGGGACACGGATGGTGAAGCACCCCATCAACATGAAGACAGTGTAAACAGCGCCCATAACGGCGAAAGTCTGCCACAGACCGACAGAGGTGGAAGTACCGAACCAAGCGATCAGCTGCTGTGCAAAAGGTGCGCCGCACATTGCACCGCCACCGAAACCTGCAACAGCCATACCGGTCGCCATACCGACACGGTCAGGGAACCAGCGGATCAGGGTTGAAACCGGGGTGATATAACCAAGCCCCAGACCAACACCACCGATGACGGAAGAAACCCATGCCAGCCACAGCTGGTGGGTAGCAATGGAAACAGCCATCAGGAAGAAGAAGGAACAGAAGCAGATGCAGGAATACAGACCGCAGCGGCGTGGACCAGCGTGTTCAAGCCAGTTACCGAAAATTGCTGTGGTGGTACCCAGCATCAGGAACAGGATAGAGAACACAACAGAACACAGGACGACTTTCCAGTCACATTCTGTGGTAAACAGATAACTGAACCAACTCATGTCCGCAGGACATGCCTTAGATTTACCCAGGCCTTCAGCCACCCCGACAAGCTTGGACATAGGCAGCCAGAAAACCGACATACCGTAGCCCATACCGACGCACAGGTGGATCATCAAGGCAGACGTAGGTACCAGCCAGCGATTATAACCTTCGCCGGCGACGGTATACGCCTTATCAAGTTTTGATGCCATTCGTAGGACTCCTTACTACACCCTAAAAAACAACTATTTCAAAGAAATTTGCCATAGCTTTCTATGTTTATGTATTGCACACATAGACGCACTCGAGCAGGATAGACTATTATTTTTATATTCTCAACGTGTTTCTCATAAAAAATTTGAGGATACTTCCAATTTCTCTGGCAAAAAGAGAAAAAAACCACAGAAAATGGGGTTCATATGTATAAAGTTTCCATTGAGCCGCACTGGCGGATTTCGCATGACAGAAAGCAGCCGATGGATACAGCCATGCTGTTGAAACTGCTGGACGCCATTCAGAATGCAGGAACTATCCTGCAAGCCGCCAAAGAAATGAAACTGTCTTACCGTCACGCGTGGGGACTGCTACGTGAAGCGGAAGCCATTTTTGGAACCCCCCTGCTTGAAAAGAACCGGGGACGCGGCACCACCCTGACCCGGTTTGCGAGTACCCTGCTGTGGGCGCAGAAACGGATTTCAGCCAGGCTGTCTGCCATCTTGGAATCATTGTCATCAGAACTGGAAATCGAGCTGGCAAAAAGTGTCTATACCTATCTTCAATCACTGCGTCTTTGTGCCAGCCACGGTTTTGCCGTCTCAGTCTTGATGGAAAACATCATCCGCCAGGAACTGTCCGTCAACCTGCGGTACCAGAACAGCATGGAATCTCTGGCTTCCCTGGCACAGGGAGACTGTGAAATCGCAGGTTTCCACCTGCCTGTCATGATTGAAGACGAAAATACCTTACAACCTTTCCTGCGGTATCTCTCAAATGACTCCCACCTGCTGATCCATCTTGCAAACCTGGAACAGGGACTGCTGATTGCCCAGGGCAATCCGAAACGGATCCTGTCATTCCGTGACTTGACTAAAGACAATGTTCGTTTTGTGAACAGACAAAGCGGTTCCAGTACCCGCCAGCTCTTTGAGTCCATGCTGGCAAAGAATGGCATTGACTCCTCCAAGATCAATGGTTTTGAGACAACAGAATTCACCCATGCTGCCGTCGCAGCCTATATTGCCAGCAATATGGCAGATGTCGGATTCGGTGTTGAGACAGCCGCCCGCCGGTTCGGTCTGGATTTTGTCCCATTGGTCAAGGAACGGTATTTCTTTGCCATCCCCAAAGACATGCTCCAGAATCCGACGATGCGTGAGATTCTTGCCATCATGAACAGCCGTCAGTTCAGTCTGGAAATCAATCAGCTGGGTGGCTATGATGCCACCGATACAGGACACATCTACTCCGTTGACGACATCATCCGGGTGACCCCTAAGAAGCAGAAACAGCCGTTTTATCCCATCTGAAAACAGCTATTCCCCTGCTTTTTTGAGCCAATAGATTATCCCCAGGATGGAAACAGGCTTTACTCAGGAAACAGGCCTGATGGGTGGGAAGATGCCTGTCCTGTCCTTGGGTTTCCGGGCAATAATACCTGTCAGCCGGTGTGCGATATCCCTGAAAATGCGCGCTATCACCCCTTCTGGTTCTGCAGCAACAGCAGGCATACCACCATCTGTCTGGGCACACATTGCCTCATTGATTGGAACCTGTCCCAATGAAGGGACACCATAAGCCTCACTCATCCGCTTGCCACCATCCTGTCCAAAGATATGGGTAATCTCCCCACAGCAGGGACAAACCCATGCGCTCATATTCTCAATGATCCCCAAGACCTCAACATGCATTTTCTGGAACATCATCAACCCCTTGCGGGCATCTAAGACAGCGATTTCCTGCGGGGTGGTCACGACAACCGCACCCGTGACAGGTGCTTTCTGTGACAGGGTCAGCTGAATATCACCAGTCCCTGGCGGCATATCAATCAGCAAATAGTCGAGGTCCTTCCAAGCTGTCTGTTCAAGCAGCTGCATCAATGCCTGAGTGACCATAGGCGCACGCCAGGCCAACGGCTGAACATCATCCATCATAAAACCAATGGACATGATCTGAATACCGTACTGCTCGAGGGGTTCCATATGCTCTCCATCCGATGACATCGGCAATTCAGACACCCCCATGATGGTCGGTTGGGAAGGTCCATAAATGTCAGCGTCAAGTACCCCAACCCTCGCACCTTCCGTTGCCAGAGCAAGGGCAAGATTGGCTGTTGTGGTGGATTTACCAACACCCCCCTTGCCAGACGAGATTGCAATGATGTTCTTGACACCTTTGACTGGCCGGGGACCATTCTGGAAAGCATGGGAGATGATCTTGGTTGCAACATTGACAGAAATATTGCCAATCCCACCAATCGTACCGACAGCATGCCTGATTTTCTTGGCAATACCATCATGCAGGCTTTCGGCAGGATACCCCAGCTCAATGGTCAGAGAAACATCCGCACCGTTGATGACAACATCCTGGACAGCACCTGCCGAGGCATAGTCAGTATTGAGATAAGGGTCAATGACACCACTGATAGCATTGAGGATATATTCTTTCGTAATTGCCATGGGTATTTTCTCCATTGTCTATCGCAGACAGTTTTCCTATTGTCAGCAAAGCCAGCATCAAGGCACTTAACCTGTTTACCCTGCTTTGCACGCATATATAATAACAGTGCATGGTTGCCGTCATACAGGGTGCCGGTGCCAATAATTGACTGAATAGGAGGATTCCAATGAGCAAAAAACTGGTGGCTTATTTCAGTGCAAGCGGTGTCACCCGCCTTGTATCCAGCAGGCTGGCCGAAACGATAGGTGCTGACCTGTATGAAATCAAACCTGCAAAAACCTATTCCGACAACGACTTGAATTGGATGGATCAGATGGCCCGTGCGACCGTTGAGCAGAAAGATCCTTCTACCCGTCCCGCCCTAGCCGACAAAAATGCCAATATCGGGGCTTATGATGTTATTTTCTTGGGTTTCCCGATCTGGTGGTACATAGCTCCCCGTATCATCCAGACATTCTTGGAATCCTACGATTTCTCAGGCAAGACCCTCGTGCTGTATGCGACATCAGGCGGCAGCGGTTTCGGCAAAACAGCCGATGAACTGAAGCCTGGCCTTTCCCCATCCGCAAAGATTGTGGAATGGCGGCTGTTGAATGGCGGACCTTCTGCATCAGATCTTACCAAATGGTCTACATCCTTGAACCTGTAATGGTCAAACGGTGAATCCTGTCCGCAGCCCCTTCTTGCGGACAGTTTCCACTTGCCTTTCAGAAATTGTACAATTCTGATTGTCTTTTTTTATTACCTGAACAATCCATAGCCTATGTCCAGAAAGCTGTTTGTCACGACTGCACTGCCTTATGCAAATGCCCCTTTCCATATCGGCCATATCATGGAATACATCCAAGCCGATATCTGGGTCCGTTACCAACGGATGCAGAAAGATGATGGAAAACAACGTGAGGTCTATTTTGTTGGTGCCGATGATGTTCATGGCGCCCCTATCATGATCGCAGCAGAAAAAGCTGGGAAATCCCCTGCTGAATTCGTTGCAGGCATCGCTGCTGGACGTGCTGCCCATCTCGACGGTTTCCTGATCAAGTTTGACAACTGGCATTCCACAGACGGTCCTGAAAACCATGAACTGAGCAAAAGCATCTATAAGCGCCTGCGGGAAAAAGGGCTGATTTATACCAAAACGATTGAACAGTTCTTTGATCCGGTCAAATCCATGTTCCTGCCTGACCGCTACATCAAGGGGGAATGTCCGAAATGTGGTGCAAAAGATCAGTACGGTGACAGTTGTGAAGTCTGTTCCAGCGTTTATTCCCCAACAGAATTGAACCATCCTTATTCTGTGCTGACAGGGGCAACACCTGTGATGAAACAGTCTGACCATTATTTCTTCAGATTGTCAGATCCCAAGTGCACAGCATTCTTGAAAACTTGGACCTTGGGAGAGGGTTCTGGCAAGTCACGGCTCCAGCAGGAAGTCGCTAACAAAGCACGCGAATGGCTGGGTGGTGAAGACAGCAAGACACTTTCTGACTGGGATATCAGCCGGGATGCTCCTTATTTCGGTATTGAGATTCCTGATGCACCAGGCAAGTTCTTCTATGTCTGGCTGGATGCTCCTATCGGCTACCTGGCATCCCTGAAGAACTTGTTCAGCAAGAAAGGTATCGACTTTGAATCCTTCATGGCAGATCCTGAAACAGAACAGTATCATTTCATCGGCAAGGACATCATCTATTTTCATACCCTGTTCTGGCCAGCCATGCTGCACTTTGCCGATCGCAGAGTACCTGACAATGTCTTTGTGCATGGCTTTGTCACAGTGGATGGCGAAAAGATGTCGAAATCACGGGGAACAGGAATTTCTCCGCTACGCTATTTGGAAATCGGTATGAACCCTGAGTGGCTGCGGTATTATCTGGCAGCCAAACTGACTGACCGTGTGGAAGATATTGACTTCACCGGTGAAGACTTCATGGCCCGTGTCAATGCCGATCTGATTGGAAAATACGTGAATATCGCCAGCCGGGCTTCTGGTTTCATTACTAAACGATTTAGCGGACAATTGAACTTAGGCGAAGATGGTGTGAATACCCCTGTCTTGGCAACCCTGCGCGCCGCATCTGATGAAATCTCCAGTTGTTTTGAACGTCGGGAATACGGTCGTGCACTGCGCCAGATCATGCACTTGGCAGATGAAGTGAATGCCTATGTCGATGCCAACAAACCTTGGGTACTGGCAAAAGATCCGCAGCAGTCAGACAACCTTCAGCAGGTCTGCTCCTGTCTCCTGGAAGCATTCCGTATACTGACCATTTACCTGAAGCCTGTGCTGCCTGCCATGGCTGAAAAGATTGAGCAGTTCCTGAACATCGCGCCATTACAATGGGATTCTGTTGACAAGGCATTGCCAAATGGACATGTCATCAACACTTACCAGCATCTGATGCAGCGTGTTGATCAGAAGATGCTGGATGCGCTGTTTGACCAGCCCAAACCGGCTGAACCAGCCAAGACTGGTAAAGCCGATGTACCGGCGACGGGAGGAACCACTTCCTCCGTTGCCAGCCCTGCCCCCCTACCTGTTGCCGAGGGATTTGAGCCATTGGCAGCGGAAATCACCATTGACGATTTTGCGAAAGTGGATATGCGTATCGGCAAGATTGTCGATTGCAGTTATGTCGAAGGAGCAAAGAAACTGCTCCGTCTGTCGGTGGACCTGGGTGAAGGACGCGTTCGCAACATCTTTTCCGGTATCCGCAGCGTTTACAAACCTGAAGACCTGGTTGGGAAACTGACGGTTGTCGTCGCTAACCTTGCTCCCCGCAAGATGAAATTCGGGATTTCCGAAGGAATGGTCATGGCAGCATCGGCAGACGGTGATGATGGCATTTATCTGCTGGAACCCATGTCCGGGGCAAAACCAGGAATGCGTTTAAGTTGATTTCAATAAGGAGCCATAACATTTTATGGGTATAACTGTCAGTGAAGCCTCTGAGGAGGATGCACCACTTATTGCGGAATTGACCCATAAGGCATGGGAAAGTCGATGTCCGCCAACTGCCCATGGCCATTTTGATACTGCAGACAGAGTGCTCACAGACCTGCATGAAGGAGGGGCTTTCATCTTATGGGTCGATGACCAGCCGGTAGGTTCCATCCGTTGGGCCCCCACTGATGAGGATGATGAAATCTGGAAAATCCGCCGCTTGGGTATCTTGCCTGAATATGCAGGACAGAACCTTTCACAATACCTGATTGAAGCCTGCATCAACCATGCACGCTTATCAGACATTACCGAAATGCGGCTTTTCCTGCCACCATGGTTGGAACCGATGACACGTTTCTATGAGGCCTATGGCTTTGAGCATGCGCCTGAAATTGAGTTTACCCTGCGCAACCCACTTGAACCACCGCCAATCATGATGCGGAAGAACCTCGAATACTGACCACCGTTCTCTACAATGATCCAGTTCCGGTTTGATCATCAATATGTCTCAGGTATTGATGCCCTGTTGAAAAAACAGATTTCGGCAAGGAAATCTTTGCCTGCCCCAAAGCCTTCTGAAAAACAGTCGATCCGCTTGCTCGCCAGTAATGAGCTACCCTTTTCATTGGAGAAACGACATCCTGTGAAAACTGATGACACGGTCGAATCAGGATCCTGACCTTTTTAAAATACCGGCATCTGATATGGCAGAACAGGACTTTTTCCAGAACGAAGAATCCAGCCCAGCGGTTGCCCGCCTTTATGGCCAGCCGATGGATGCACTGCCTGAAGACCTGTTCATCCCACCAGAAGCTCTGGAAATTTTCCTGGAAGCCTTCGAAGGACCTTTGGATCTGCTGCTGTACCTGATCAGACGACAGAATTTCAATATTCTGGATATTCCAATGGCAGCATTGACAGCACAGTACCTGCAGTATATTGAACGCATCCGCAGCCAGAAACTGGAACTGGCAGCAGAATATCTGCTGATGGCAGCCATGCTGGTGGAAATCAAGTCGCGGATGCTACTTCCCCGTCCTAAACTGGAAACTGACGGTGAACCAGAAGACCCCCGAGCTGAATTGGTACGGAAACTGCTCCAGTATGAACAGATGAAACGTGCCGCCATGCAGTTGGATGAAATGCCCCGGATTGGCAGGGACTTTTTTCCGACATCTGCCACAATAATCTTCTCCGATGAGAAAATCCTGCCTACCGTGACAGCTGAATCCCTGCAGATGGCACTGTTGAACATGATTGAACGTGCAAAACTCACTGCCCACCATACCATCACCAAGCAGGAGCTTTCTGTACGTGAACATATGACATTGATCCTGCGCCAGCTCCAACACGGACAATTCACCAAGTTTTCGCGCCTGTTCGATGTTTCCAAAGGCGTTGCTGTTGTGATTGTACATTTCCTGGCATTGCTGGAACTGGCTAAAGAATCTCTGATCCAGATCACCCAGGATGGCAGGGATACACCGATCTTTGTCCGTCTTGCACATTGAACCATTGGATTTTTCTGCCACCTACTCTGTTGAAGGGACACTTACAGCTAAATATCATTTCCATGGTCGGCAAGCGGTTGACCCCTTGCATCTTTGGGCACAGAATAGCTGTTTTTAATTCCTGTTTCCTGATTCACCGTATAAGCCATGAAAGTCGTCCACACCATTGAAGATCTCCACGCCGCTATGCGTGACCTGAAAAACATCACCCTGGTTCCGACCATGGGCAATCTCCATGATGGCCATATTTCCCTGATTCGTCTTGCCAAACAGCAAGGAGGGGCAGTCGTTGCGTCTGTTTTTGTCAACCGCCTGCAGTTCGGACCCAATGAAGACTTTGACACCTATCCCCGTACTTTCCAGGCAGATGCAGAAAAACTGGAAAAAGCCGGTGTGGATGTTGTTTTCGCCCCCAGTGAAAAGGACATGTACCCTGTTCCACAGGAATATCTGGTAACACCGCCTGACAGTCTG
>JBJEXA010000080.1:0-3381 GCA_051885335.1 Oxalobacter sp.
ATCTGCAATTCCAAGACACGTGATTTGGGGTTTCAGACCCGCCAGGCAGACATCCTGATTGCCGCTTCCGGTTTTCGTCATATCATCAAGGCGGATATGGTCAAGCCTGGAGCGGTTGTCATTGATGTCGGCATCGGCCGCGGTGAGGACGGCAAGCTGTATGGTGATGTAGATTTTGAGAACGTCAAGGAAGTGGCGGGTTATATTTCACCGGTTCCTGGTGGTGTCGGTCCGATGACCATCACGATGCTGCTGTCCAATGCGGTTGATGCAGCAGAAAAAGCACTGAAAGCATCTCAGCAGTAATCTTTCAATCAACAAGGATACGCAGCCGCGTATCCTTTTTTTGAGTTCTTCCGGAAGGGAAGGTTTTTACCATGGAAAACCCTTTGCTCGATTTCAGCGGACTGCCGCGTTTTGATGAAATCCATCCTGAACATATCACGCCTGCCGTCAACCAGCTGCTTGAGCGTTGCCGTTCGGTTGTGTCGGCATTGGAAAAGCCTGAAACAAACGTCACCTGGGATGGTTTTGTGACCCCGTTGGATGACTGTACAGAACATCTGAGCCGTGCATGGGGAATTGTCGGGCATCTGTGTGCGGTGGTGGATACGCCTGAATTGCGGGCTGCCTACAATGAGAATATCCCAGCGGTCACGGCATTCTGGACATCGCTGTCCCAGAATCTGGCGTTGTTTGAGAAATACAAAGCTATCCGTCAGTCATCGTCATTTGATGCGTTGCCACCAGCCCGCAAGCGGTTGATTGAGAATACGCTACGGGATTTCCGTTTAGGCGGTGCAGAACTGCCAGACGACAAGAAAAAGATCTATGCCGACATCCAGGAAAAGACGGCTTCACTTTCCACCCGGTTTGCAGAGAATGTCCTTGATGCGACCAATCATTTTGAACTGCTGGTAACGGATGAGAAGGATCTGGCAGGTCTACCAGAAGATGTCTGCCAGATGGCACGTTCAACCGCTGAGGCGGAACAGAAAACCGGTTGGAAATTCACTCTTCATTTCCCTTCTTATTTACCTGTCATGCAGTATGCAGATAACCGTAGCCTGCGTGAGAAAATGTATCGTGCGAGCTGCACCCGGGCTTCTGAACTGGGGGAAAACCCTGAATGGGACAATACGCAGATCATCCAAGATCTGCTGAAATTGCGGAAGCAGGAGGCTGGGCTGTTGGGATATCGGAATTTTGCCGAGGTTTCCCTTGTGCCGAAAATGGCGGATACCCCTGAGGATGTTATTGCCTTCCTGGAAGAACTGGCAAAACGGGCGCGTCCTTCTGCAGAGAAAGACTGGGCAGAACTGAAAGCGTTTGCTGATTCGGAATTGGGATTGGATGACATGCAGTCTTGGGATGTGGCTTATGTCTCTGAAAAACTCCGGCAGAAGCGGTATGCATTCTCTGAGCAGGAGGTGAGACAGTATTTTCCAGAAAGCAAGGTGATTGATGGTTTGTTCAGCTTGGTATCAAAGCTGTATGGCATTGTCATCAGTCCCGATCAAGCTCCCGTCTGGCATAAAGACGTGAAGTTTTTCCGGATTGAGAAAGATGGCAGGCTGGTCGGTCAGTTTTATATGGACTTGTATGCCCGGAAAGGGAAACGGGGCGGTGCATGGATGGATGATGCCCGAAACCGCCGCATGACCGCCAATGGGTTGCAGACACCGGTTGCCTACCTGAACTGCAATTTCTCTGCGCCCATGATGAAAGATGGCAAGATGCAGCCTTCTCTGTTCAGCCACGATGAAGTCCAGACATTGTTCCATGAATTTGGTCATGGAATGCATCATCTGATGACTGAAGTTGATGATCTTGGTGTTTCTGGTATTTCCGGTGTGGAATGGGATGCCGTCGAACTGCCATCCCAGTTCATGGAGAATTTCTGTTGGGAATGGGATGTTGTCCATCAGATGAGTACCCATGTTCAGGCAGGGGAGCCATTGCCGCGCGAACTGTTTGATAAGATGCTTTCTGCGAAAAACTACCAGTCTGGGATGGGAATGCTGCGTCAGGTTGAGTTCGCACTGGTCGATATGCATCTGCATGATGATTATGATCCAGAGGGTTCCCTGACTGCCCGTGATGTGCTGGATGATATCCGCAGGCAGTTTGCGGTCAATATCCCGCCATCGTTCAATCGTTTCCTCAATGCTTTCAGCCATATCTTTGCGGGTGGCTATTCAGCGGGCTATTACAGTTATAAATGGGCGGAAGTGCTTTCCGCCGATATTTACAGCGCCTTTGAGGAAGCTGCTGAAAAAGAGGGAACGACGGTTTCTCCGTCAATGGGCAGGAAACTGCTTGAGGAAATCCTGTCGAGAGGTGGTTCCCGTCCTGCACTTGAATCATTTGAATCATTCCGGGGACGTCGCCCAACGATTGATGCGCTGCTTCGTCATAGTGGGTTGGCTTCCTGACTTTCCAAGCGGGGAAAAACAGACCATAATGCTCATGCCTTTATCGTTGTGGGCAAAGGGCTGTTTTCCCATTCGTGGTTTTCATCTTATGACCAGAATCGAGTTCCGGACAAACATTGCAGATAAAATCAGCTATACCTGCCGTTGGGTACGCAAGGCCTTGGCTCAGGGTCCTGATATCAACATTGTGATTCTGACTGAAGACAGCAGGCAGCTTACGGTGCTGGATCAGGCGCTGTGGACTTTTTCGGATATTGATTTTCTGCCCCATGCTATCCTGGGAGCGCCTCTGGCAGCCCGGTCAAGGGTGATTCTGACGGACAACGGAGAAGCGGATCTGCCTGAAAGCCAGATTCTTGTCAATCTTTCCAAAGCGGTACCTGCCAGTTATGCACGTTTTGACAGGTTGCTTGAATTGGTTTCCACAGATGCTGTCGATATGGATGCTGGCAGGAAAAGATATGTGCATTACCGTGACAGGGGATATGCACTCCACCATGAAAATGTTAACCAATGACAATATGATGCCAGAGACCAGCGAAACCAGACAGGTTCCAGTTCGAGTGGAAAAGGGGGATGAAGACTACCCGTTGTTGACAGATATCCTGTCAACATTGCCGGATATTGTGGATTCTGCCCAGAACGAACGGGCATGGGTTGAATTGGAAGAACGTCTTGCACAGCGGATCATGGACCGGGTGCAGGAACGTATCGGATTCATCCTTGAAGAGATTATCCAGCAGAATCTGACAGCGGCATTGCAGAAAGTGACGGGTACGCTGTCAGAAGCCATCACTTCTGATCTGAAAAGTACGCTGGAAGTGATGGTGACACATACAGTTTCAGATGAATTGCAAAGACTGAAACAAAAAGAATATTTTTCCGACGCCAATCGTCTAAAATAGCTGGCAGCCAGGATTGATGGAACGCCAGACTGGAAAAACAG
>JBJEXA010000081.1:0-3374 GCA_051885335.1 Oxalobacter sp.
TGGCATTTGAACATGAGACTTTCACCCTCTTGAGGAATATCGGTGTCAAGGTGTTGTGCATGGTTCATGACCTGATTCCTGAATTACAACCTGAGTTCTTTCGTGAACGTGACAGTCGCCTTTTCAGGATATGGCTGAACCGTATCATCCAATATGATGGCATTGTTGCTGTCTCACAGACGACATTGGTTGCTTTTGATGAATGGGTGAAGATCAATGACATCAAACTACCAAGAGGATTTCAGAAGTATTGGTTCCATCTTGGTGCAGATATCCAGTCAAATATTGTTGGCAGTGAAATCTGTGATGATCCAGAAGCTAAAGCCATCACAGCTGAAGATGCTTCACCTTATTTTCTGCAGGTTGGTACCGTTGAACCGCGTAAAGGGCATGATGATTTACTGGATGGCTTCGAAAGATTGTGGGCTGAAGATTATGACCTGAACCTGGTCATTGTTGGACGACAAGGATGGAATGTCCATCAGTTATCTCGAAAAATACTGAATCATCCGCAGTTCGGAAAAAAGCTGTTCTGGTTGCGTAATGCCAATGATGTGACGCTTCATTACCTGTATCAGCATGCTGAGGCGGTTGTACTTGCATCTAGGGCAGAAGGCTATGGTCTGCCTGTTGCTGAAGGTGCATGGTTCAAACGGCCATTGCTTTTACGTGATATCCCGATATTCCATGAAATTGCACAGGATGGTGCCAGTTATTTCTCAGATGGAGGCAAAGGTCTGGCGGACGCTGTCAAATTGTTGCATGGCAAGATCCAGAACCATGAGCCTGTGCCGTTGCCCAAACCTGACCAGTTTTTAAGTTGGGAACAGAGTTTTGCCATGTTGCAGAAAGCCTTGACATCTGAAGTCAAGGGCAACGCATAGATAACAACATCTCAGACTGAAATCACGCCGAAGATGAAATGCCAGTTCATCAATCTGGACAGGTCATGGGAATAGGGGGTAAAGACAAAAAGGGAACTGATCAGGATATTCCTGCAGATAAAAAACCAATTGGGCATGCGAAAGAAAGTACAGAATACCTTTAAAACCGAAGAAGCATTTATTTTCAGAAAAATAAGCAAAGGTCAGGTCAACTGAAACTTCTTTTTTTCAACCGCATATGCTTCTGCTGAAGGTAGGCGAACCGTCCAGCAAGCCTTGCTTTGCCAAAGCCCAAAACAGATTGCAGTTTTGCTTTATACATCGTTCCCTTTGAGAAAGGGGTGATGCTTGCCTGATAGAAACCATCAGGGTCATTGATGATCCAGCGCAGCACAAATTTCTCAAGCGTAGCCAGATAAGGATTTTGCCAGAGGGCATCGCCTTCAAGCAGATATTCTTTGCGGAACTGTTGCAGGAATTCCTGCCGCAAGGTATCTTCCAACCGCCAGAAATTCCAGCTGTATTTGTCAAACTTGAACTTATCCTTCAACTGCCATAACTGTTGATTGTCTGGGTAATCCGTTTTCAGGAGCCGTTCAACTTCAGCGCATTCATCACAGACGCAGAACACCTTGCCTTTGCTGTTGATGGAAGATGTTTCATTATCCTGACGGTAATACAGAAAGGCATCATCCAGGAACACAGCCCGTCTGGCATAAAGCCAGATTTTGAATGTAAATGCAACATCCTGATAAGAAGCACCAGGTGTTTCCAGAAAGTCAATATTATGCTGGCGGATAAAACTGGTCTTGTAAATGGCAGACCAGACTGTCGGCATGGCCGTATATAAAGTCGGGTATTTTTTGGCACTGACAGGCGTATTCTTGGCAAACCGTTTCAGCAGGTCCGCCTTTTCCATCCGTTCTGATGGCATTGACCAATAGCGGTAGAAATTCGATTTGACAATATCCGCATTATGCTGGGCAGCTGCCAGATACAGCTTTTCAAACATCTCTGGTTTAATAAAATCATCTGATTCGATAATACCCAGATATTCACCTTGAGCAAGGGAAAAACCCAGGTTGACAGCTTTTCCATAGCCGCCATTGGGCTGATGGGTGACACAGATACGGCTGTCTTTCGCTGCATAGTCATCACAGATGGTGCTTGAAGTATCCTTGGATCCATCATCTACAAGAATGATTTCGATATCCTGAAGAGTCTGAGCCAAGAGACTGTCCAGACATTGCTCCAGATAACGTTCAACATTGTATATGGGAACGACAATCGAAACCTTTGGCTGTATCATAGAGAAATCATGAAAAATGGCAAAAGCACTTTATTATAGCAGTACGGAACACATGGCGTTTTTACTGTCCTGATGTCTGTATATCGCGTAGAACAACATCGCGGATATAGTCATAATAGCCATTGTTTTTGAAATCTTTCAGGTAGTCCAACAATTGGCTGGCAGAAATGAATCCCTGCTCATAAGCAATTTCTTCCAGACAGGCGATTTTACGGCCAGTATTCAATTCCATCGCCTGTACGAAGATACTGGCTTGTAGCATAGAATCATGTGTTCCAGTATCCAACCAGGCAATACCACGTTCCAGACGTTCTACACGTAGTGCATTCTGTTCAAGATAAATCCTGTTTAAATCGGTGATTTCCAGTTCACCACGTGTGGAAGGCTCTAAGGTTTTTGCGTATTCACAGGCATTCTTGTCATAAAAATAGAGTCCTGTGACAGCATAGTTTGATTTTGGATGTTTGGGTTTTTCTTCCAAGGAAAGCACTTTCTTGTTGTCATCGAATTCCACAACACCAAACCGCTCTGGATCTTTGACAGCATAACCGAATATGGTCGCACCAATATTGGTACGTATCGTCTTCTTCAACAGTTTAGGCATGCCCATACCGTAAAATAGGTTGTCTCCAAGAATCAGGACACAGGGTTCACCGGCAATAAACTCATCTGAAACCAACAAAGCATCTGCAATACCCCGTTGAACGGGCTGTATTTTGTAAGAAAGCCGAATGCCATATTGTGAGCCATCCCCTAAAACTTTCTTGAAATTATCAATATCAGACGGATTCGTCACAATCAAAATATCCCGGATACTCGCTTGCATCAGCGTTGCCAAGGGATAGTAAATCATTGGCTTGTCATAGACTGTCAGCAGAATCTTCGAGATGGGAAGAGATGCAGGATAAAGGCGGGTTCCCTTGCCCGCAGCGAGAATAATGCCTTTCATAAACTTCTTGAAGCAAGTGTGATAACTGTAAACGATAAGATTATACAAGATGAAAATTAGTCGACGAATGGTACAGTGAAACACAAATATCGAATATAATCATACTATTAGTTACTAAATGGTAACAATGTGCAGACGAATAGCATCCGTCAACCAACAATATTAATCATCGGCTGTGGCATCAGCGGCGCCACGGTGGCAAGACTCCTTGCTGAACAAGGCAGCAAAGTCA
>JBJEXA010000082.1:0-3367 GCA_051885335.1 Oxalobacter sp.
GGTCTATGTTTCCCTGGGGAATGTGGCAGGCCAAACCTATGTAAAAGTGAATCTGACACTGTGCGCGGCGGATGAAAGCGAGGAAAGTGGTGAAATCAAGCTCATCACGAATGGCACGGATGGGGCGCCAACCCAGAAGGGCGGAGATCAATATTGCAATGATTTCGCAGCCATGTCCGGCACATCGCTGATGACCTCTCTGGAGGTAGCCATCACTGTGGTACAGCGTTCCATCACCGGCTTTGCATTCATGGATATGAACCAGGATGGACGGTTTACCCTCGGCAACAATGCGGATGCGGTTCTTCCAAACATCAATGTGGATCTGTATGAGACAGGAAATGATGGCAGCTTCAAATTGGATGACAACAACCAGCGTATCCATGCGAAGGATGTCATGGGCAACGAAATTAAAACTGTATTGACAGATCAAAACGGCAAGTACACGTTTGACAATGTTGCTCCCGGCAATTTCATGATCGTGTTTACAGACCCCGAAAATGACTATCAGTGGAAAACAGGGCAGCCGGATTTCAGCGAACTGGCAGTTTCCATACTTCCCGGCGAGGACAGCGGCTATTACCAGACGGCATCCAATGTCAACCGCTGCATTGCGACCTATTCGAATCTGGATGACACCAGTTCCAGCGGCCTGGTTGAGGCGCGGATCTACAGTCCTGTTGCCATGCCGGCAAAGGGCGAGATGAAGACCGCCACGGTCGTCAGCACCAACAACAATGTGGGCTTCTACTGCATTGAAGCCAAGCTGGTGAAGCACTGGACCGGTATGGTCACGGAAGTGCCGAATGGCGCATCGCTGACCTATCATCTGGACGGCGTGACAATCGTCGATGAGCTCCAAACGGAAGTGTACACCGAAGATATTACGATCACCCAGGGTGAATCCTACAACAGCATCACGGCTGTACGCGCTTCCAATGGGCCGATTACCCCTGCCACGGTCACAATGACCAACAATGTCAATACCGCAGCCTATGACTGGACGGTTGGTCCGTTCTATCTGCGGGCGAAGGATGCAAGCGGTAATAACATCACCTATTCCTTCACCGAAACGGTCTCCGGAATCGACCTGGATCTCTACGACACCCAGGTGGTGACAAAGCTGGACGAACGCACCGGTCAGACGATCTTTGAGGCAACAAACCACCAGCGCAGCCACGACTTTGCCTTCACGAAGGTGGATGCGAAGGATGAGACGGGACTTAAAGATGCGAAATTCCAGTTCCTGCTTGGCGAAAAGGTTTTGGAATTCACAAAGATTGCCGATGGTTCTTACCGGGTTTCCTGTGATAACATCGATGGGACTGAGGATAGAGTAACGCAGGTCCAGGTTAGCAATAATGGCAGCTTGAAGCTGACCGGTTTGCCGGAAGGCACGCTGACTATGAAAGAGACCAAGGCACCCAGCGGATACGTTCTTCCCAGCGGCAGTTGGACAATTGCTGTGACCAAGGATGGCATCCACAACGATGGGCTTTCCGGCACGGGGGATCAGCCTGCAATCGCAATCAAGGAATCCCAAAGCTCCACCAACGATGCCCATGGCAATCCCATAACCATCACCAGTTACGAATACATGGTTCCAAATATCGAGCATGTCGGAATTCCCCTCACCGGTGCGGATGGCATTGGCATGTATTTGATTACTGGCCTGGCAATTACGGTCGCAGGCGCGCTCCTACTCCTGGAATACAGAAGAAGGAAGCGGGCAATGCATAATTAAACAAAAATCAGAATGGAGGAAATTAAAATGAGAACAAATCGGATTACTCGTCTCTTGGTGTTCTGCTTCGCGTTATTGATGCTGATCAGCATGGTCAATTTCGTGGCAATTGACGTTTCGGCAGAAGCCCTTCCCGCGGCAGACTGGACTGGGGGCAGCATACAGGTTTCCCTCGACAACGGAGAAAACGACAGTGGAAACGTAACTGTTACGGCTTATAAGCTGGTCAGTGTTCACACCAGCGCGCTGCAAGACACAGATCCAACCGAATATCAGCCCCAGATGCCGGTATACACCTGGGAGAGCGGTATTGCCAGCTGGATCAGGACAAATTACCCTGCTTACATTGGCCCTGATGCCGATGGAGACAATCCTGCTGACAACTCTGTTCAGGAGGTATTCTCCACGGAGGAAAGCATCGATGCAGCTGTTTTGGCAGAATTCTATGCAAAGATTGAAGCTAACATTGTGAATAATACGATTGTTGGCTTGACCTCTACTTCCGTTACTGCATCTGCTGATGGAACTACTTCCATTACAAACCTGACTATGGGCGTTTATCTGGTAACAGCCACCGGCGGTACCGCAGTGTACCGCCCCACTGTGGCCATTATAACGCCTGAAAGCAAGGATGATGGAACCTGGATAATTACAAATCCTGCTGCAGTTACCCTGAAAAGCTCCCCCGTCGCGTTGGTGAAGACCATTACAGACGTGAATGATCTCACCACGAATGTTGTGTCAAACGACGCTAAGAGAGCTGTTGCAGGGATTGGGGACACGGTCAGCTTCAAGCTGGAAGTGGATGTTCCTGAATATCCCAGCCAGTCTGTCTCCAAGAAGTTCACTATTACCGATACGGTTCCGAGTGGACTTACTCTGAAACAAGAAACTATCAAAGTCGTTGACCAAAATAATAACGAGATTAATATTCCTTCTGAACTGATTACAGCGACAGAACAAGGCCTGACCATCAATCTCGACAACAGTGATCTAATTGAAGGCAAAACAAAACTGACTGTGACCTATGACGCGGTTTTGAATTCCAGCGTAACCCTCGGCACAACCGGCAATGTGAATACGGCTGTGCTGACCTACAGCAATAATCCCTATGTGGCCAATAATTCTAAGACAACCACGGACACTGCTACAGTATTTACCTTTGGCATTGAGGTGATAAAGATAAAAAAGGGCACTGAAGAATCGCCGATATATTTGAGCGGTGCGGAATTTGAATTAAAGGATGAAAACGGTGCCAAGATTTCTGTTACAAGCTCAAATGGCGTCTATGTCAAAGATGCAAATGGCAAGGATGTTCCGACCACCGATGATAGCGGCAAGCTGATCATCCAAGGCCTTGCCCCCGGAACATACACCCTGAAGGAAACCAAGGCTCCCAACGGATATGTGCTGCCGTCCAACGAGACTTCTATTGAGATTGAGGACGATAACATAAACGGTATTATTGACAGCAAGGAATCTTCAACCACAGATGAAGTCGGAACGAATCCTCCTGCATCTTCCACGGATGACGATGGTCTGTTTTCCATTACCATTGAAAATACCCTGGGCTTTACACTGCCCCAGACCGGCGGCATCGGTACAGTGCTGTTTTCCATGATC
>JBJEXA010000083.1:0-3300 GCA_051885335.1 Oxalobacter sp.
CTGCACAGTCTGCAAAAACAGGAACCAGACAAACAGATGATGCGAACATGATGAAAACTGAAAAATTGAACCTGACTCAGGAATGGGATAAAACTTTCGCCAAAAGTGATCAAGTCACCCATAGCAAAATCACCTTCGTCAACCGCTATGGCATCACGTTGGCAGCAGATATGTATGTGCCTAAAAATGTCTCTGGCAAACTGCCTGCCATTGCTGTTTCAGGTCCTTTTGGCGCTGTCAAGGAACAGTCCTCAGGCCTTTACGCCCAGGAAATGGCTGAAAGGGGTTTCCTGACGATTGCTTTTGACCCGTCCTATACCGGGGAAAGTGGTGGAAGTCCCCGCTATGTTGCCTCACCTGACATCAACACTGAAGACTTTTCGGCAGCTGTTGACTTCCTGTCTGTTCAACCCAATGTCGATCCTGAACGCATTGGCATCATCGGTATCTGCGGTTGGGGTGGCATGGGGCTCAATGCTGCCGCAATGGATACCCGCATCAAGGCAACCGCCACATCGACCATGTATGACATGAGTCGTGTCACTGCCAATGACTATTTTGACCAGATGGATGCCAATGCCCGTTATGAAGCCCGCAAAGCCCTGAATGCCCAACGATTGGAAGACTATAAAAACGGTTCTTACAAACTGGGAGGTGGTGTCCCTGACACCCTGTCTGCTGATGCACCTTGGTTCGTCAAGGACTACTTCGACTATTACAAGACACCCCGTGGCTATCATATACGCTCCCTGAATTCCAACGGAGGCTGGAACACCACTTCTCCCCTTTCGTTCATGAACATGCCAATCCTGGCATACAGCGATGA
The DNA here is from genome assembly GCA_051885335.1 of Oxalobacter sp. GTDB lineage: Bacteria > Pseudomonadota > Gammaproteobacteria > Burkholderiales > Burkholderiaceae_D > Oxalobacter. Next base: position 827 of record JBJEXA010000083.1, read on the forward strand.
AATCCGCAGTGCGGTTCTCATCATTCATGGTGAAAAGGCACATTCCCGTTATTTCAGTGAAGATGCCTTCAAGAAGCTCAAAGGAGACAACAAAGAACTGCTGATCATCCCTGACGCTGTCCACACCGACCTGTATGACAGGAAAGACATCATTCCATTTGACAGGCTGGAAACTTTCTTCAAGGCAAACCTGAAATAAACTGCTAAACCCATTCCCGGAACCATCTGCCCATAACAGATGGTTTTCTTTGTTCCCATCAGCCTTCTCCTTTCAATCTCTTCAAGAAAACCTGAATTTTCCTTCCAGTAAAATTACCCATAAGTTGTTGGTTTTCATGCAATATTTCCATTAAACGGATTCTAGTTTGATTGACTCTTGAACAAAGGAGAACATCATGAGAACCTGCAAACTCCGCAACTTGAAAGTCTCTGCTGTCGGCATGGGATGTATGGGTTTCAGCCATGGTTATGATACCCTGCCTGCCGAATCTGAATCCATCCGCCTGATGCAGAAAGCATTTGATCTTGGTTGCACCCATTACGATACTGCCGAAGCCTACGGTCCCTACCTGAATGAAGAACTGGTTGGCAGGGCCATCAAACCTTTCCGTGACAAGATTATTCTTGCCACCAAATTTGTCCCAAACACTTTAGCTGGTCAGGAAAACTGGGGCTTTCCAAAGATGAGCCGGCAAGGTGTCCGCAAGGCATTGGAAGATTCCCTGCGTCGTCTACAGACAGATTATATTGACATCTATTACCAGCACCGGCCACCACTTGACAGCAATCCTGAAGAAGTTGCTTACTGGATGGGAGAACTAATCCAAGAAGGTAAAATCCGTGGATGGGGACAGTCCCAATCCACCGGAACACAGCTCCGGAAAGCCCACGCAGTCACGCCATTAACAGCCATCCAGAATGAATACTCGATGATGGAACGGATGTTTGAAAAAGATGTCATTCCTGCCTGCCGGGAACTGGGCATTGGTTTTGTTGCATTCTCTCCGATGGCAAATGGCTTCCTGAGTGGCAAATATGATGAGTCTTCCGTTTACAAAGGCGATGACATCCGTCTTGCCATCACCCGTTTCTACAAAGAAAACGTTATTGCAAACATGCCTCTGCTGGCCATGCTCAAGCTGTTTTCGGCACGTAAAAACGCTACGATGGCTCAGATTGCCCTTGCTTGGATGATGCACGGCAATGACTTCATCACACCGATCCCCGGTATGCGCAGTGATGCCCGTATTGAGGAAAACCTCGGTGCCGCTGATGTCACTTTCACGGATGATGAATACACAGCCCTGCAGGATGCCTTGGATAAAATTTCCATTCATGGCAACCGTACCGATGAAGACATCATTGCTATGGGACATGCCAAAACCCACGACTGATTCAATGACGAAACTTTTCCCTTTTGCCAGTTAGTTTCCGGTAAAAGGGAAAAGCCCCACCAGCACAGCCAGTGATTCTTCATAGACGCCCATAGGTCTCTATTCAGCATTCTGCCTCGATTATATTGACGCCTTTCCATTTGCATAGCCGCCGCACTATCTCTCCTATGACATGGCGCACCGCTTCTCGGTTCTATCAGATTTAAGGGAGTTTTTTTACGCAAAGCTGTCAGCTTTTGACCTCTACCTGGCTGGAGGCTTTCGTAAGACAAAAAAATCCCCTGCATGACAGGGGACTGGGAGACTGTAAGGGAAATCCTGCTCGGCACAGACATTCAGGATTCCCTAACACTGCTCCCCAAAAAGGGAAACCACTCATGAAACCCGCCAGGGAAAATTCCGGGCACTATCAGAACTTATGGTTGATGCCGAACTGGACACCTGTGACAGAATCACTCTCAGCTCCGTTGGTGTTGTAAACAGAACCAACAGCATCATTGTCACTATCGGTATAAGCGGCAATCGCATAAAGTGATGTCCGCTTGGACATCGTATAGGTATATCCCAATGCATATTTGTTCATATTGCCATCATAGTCCCCCTTGCTTTCAAGGTCGCCCCGGTTATAGGAGAACTTGAAGGTATGCGGACCGGTTTCATACATCAGTCCGACAATCCAGTCTTTCTGCTTGATGCTATTGCTGCCAATATCAAGTTCTGTCGCAGCAGCACGCTTGATATCTGTACCCTGATAACCAGCTGTCACAGTAAATCCTTCATAGGTATAGCCGACACCGGCATTCCATAGCCAGGACTTGTCAGAATCTGCCAGACGGTCATAGTTGGCGGTCAGCCATAATCCACCATTCGAATATTTCAGACCGACACCGAAACCGTCATTGCCATTGGCATGGTAATAGCCTTTGGGATGTGTATCCTTATCCAAGGTATAACTTGCAGATACCGAGACACCCGCCATCTCAGGACTGTCATACCGAATGGTATTCGGTAACTGTTCCGCATAGAGGAGGTTGACCCCACTGCCTGCAATGCCAACACTGAAATAAGCAAATGGATCAA
>JBJEXA010000084.1:0-3278 GCA_051885335.1 Oxalobacter sp.
TAGGTTTCATCAAAATCTCCCGTATACCAAGGATCTGCAATGCTTTCGCCGCTTCTCCCCGCATAATCGAGTAACAGACTGACCTTCCCATCGGCATCAGCCTCGACAAAGCGTTTCATGTTACGGAGATTGTTCCTGTCCATCGCAATGAGATAGTCGTAATAGCCATAATCAGATGCCGTCATCTGACGGGCAGTCTTACCTGCAACACTGATGCCATACTCCGCCAGTTTCTTCCGTGTGCCGTAATGGACTGGATTGCCTAATTCTTCAGTGCTGGTCGCAGCAGAGGCAATCTCAAATTGATTGCTGACACCCAGATTCTTCACCATATCCTTGAGCAGGAATTCCGCCATGGGACTGCGGCAGATATTTCCGTGACAGATAAAAAGCACTTTAACCATTCAATCTTCCTGAAAATCTTTATTCCTGCTTCTGTGCATCAGATGATTTTTCCGATTGATGAGACAAGCATCATCAGCCCACCGGCCGCTACGATAATCATCGACAGTTTGCGGAACAGTTCCTGACTCACTTTCTTCGCAAATTTCTCACCAAGATATAATCCGACAAAATTGGCTGGCAACAGATAGAAGAACACTGTCCAATCGTCCACAACAGAGTAAGTATCCACGAAAAAATATGTGGTTGCTGTGGCGATGAAATTCACTCCGAAAATCCAGATCATGTTTGCCCGCATCTGGGTCTTTTCCATCTGTTCATTCAGGAAATACAGTGCAATCGGTGGACCATTCACGGAGGTCGCCGCTCCGAAGAACCCTGCGGTAAACCCTGCCCCCAAGCGCCCAAGTGTTTTATTCCTGATTACCAATCGAAGACGCATGACCATCAGGACAACCGCGACGATAAGCACACTCCCCAACAGTACCCCCAATGCCCAAGCAGGCAGAACTTTCAGGATCAGGCTGCCCGGGATAATGCCAGCGAGACAGCCGATACAGATCATGGCGACAACCTTCCAGTTCATATCCCGGAAAGTTGTATACATGGTGGCAATGCGCATGATTATTGACAGGAATGGGACGAAGATGACCACACTTTTCAATGGCAGGACAATGCTCAGGAGCGGTGCACAGATCAATGCAAAACCGAAACCAGAGACTGTCGCAAAAAAAGAGGCAAGCAGGACTGCAATCAAACCAACCGCCAAAGTGTAGATGTCCATTTCCATGATCTGACATGCTACCGCCCGCCATGGAAATACACAAGCCACAGATGGATTTCTTTCATTTGAAGAATCATCGGACAATGCATGTGGCGTGGATATTGTTCTGGCATAATGGCACGCATCTTTTACATTATCTCTCTGTTAATCGGTTGTTTCTTTCATCCAGTCGTACAGATCATTGATCCAGTTGATGGCTTTCAGCTTAGTTGTCCGGCGAATGGTTTCCGCTTTCTGGTAAAGTGTCTCAAAATCAATTTCAGGGGCTTGTCTGAAAGCGATGGCAACCATGTTGCCGTCATCCACTTCGCTGAGCCAGACGACAGCATCAAAACAGGCCTGCAGGTTGGCGATGGTCTGCTGCCGGTTGGATTGTTCGCCAAAGATGTTGATGGTCAATATCCCATGAGGTGACATGGCATCGGTACATTGCTGAAAGAATGCCACTGAGTCAAAAACCGGTGCCTGAGCCTGTTCATCATACAAATCGACTTGAAGGATGTCGATATTGTGTCTGTCCTGTTGTGAGGCAATGTAGTCTGCCGCATCCATCTGGATGACGCTCAACCGGTCGTCATCAGGGGGAAGATGAAAGGTTGCACGGCAGATATTGATGACGTTCGGATTCAGTTCAATGGCAGTCACACGGCTTTCAGGAAACTCGTGGTAACAGAACTTGGTCAACGAGCCTGCTCCCAATCCCAGTTGGACAATATGGTTGGGCCGGCTGTTGAACAGCATCCACACCATCATTTCCTGCACGTAGTCAAAGACGATCTCATTGGGGTGGGCAAGACGCATCCCTCCCTGAATCCAGTCCGTGCCAAGATGCAGGTTCAAAACGCCTTTGAATTCTGTCATTGTCACCTTTGGATAATCTTTATCCTGCTTTAAGGTGATAAGTTCATCTAATGGATTCATTTATTTTTCTTGATGAAATTTTTTCAGGTTCAGCCAGATTTTGAGCAGACAGTTTCCGGCTGCTGCTGAATTGCCTGTCTGTACCGGTCGCCGGGTCAATGAATGCAATGGAACGGGCAAGCAACTGTAAAGGGGTGCGGTATTCTTCTGCCAGCATGGCTTCCGTCACCGCTTCTGGTAGGTGGTCTGGATAAATCCGGTCGTTCAGGATTGGGATGCCCATCGCCATCATCTGCACCCGTAACTGGTGTTTGCGGCCAGTGAACGGTTCAAGGCGGTAATGTGCAAAGTCCTGATTATGCTGGAGAATACTGACCAGGGTTTCGGTGTTTGGTTCACCGTCACCGACAGCCATCTGCATGAAGTTGTCTTCCCGCTGAAAGATCTGATGGCGGCAGAGGGTGGGTTCTGCCAGTCCCCTGCAATATGGCGCAATGGCTTCATAGGTTTTGGAGACAGCCCGGGTCCGGAACAGCTTCTGGTAAGCGTCCCGTTCTTCTGGCCGTACAGCAAACAAGACCAGTCCTGCGGTTTCGCGGTCAATGCGGTGGATGGGTGACAGGGTATCAATACCCAATTTACGGCGCAGGCGGACCAGCAGCGTTTCCTGGATATAGCGGCCAGATGGAATGACAGGCAGGAAGTGCGGTTTATCGGCTACAACGAGATGGTCGTCCTGATACAGGATGGTTTCTTCAAAGGGAATATGCCATTCGTGTTCCAGATAACGGTAATAGTAAAGTTTCCTGCCTGCCTGATGACGGGTGTTCAGCGTGATGGGGTGTCCCTGCTCATCCAAAACCTCTCCTTTCTGGATACGCTTGATCCATTGTTCCTTGGAAACTGCGGGAATACGGTCTGACAGGAAATCCACGCATGACAGCCAATCACCCTGTGGCATGGCAATACGGCTGGGGCTGACACCGTTCAGACAGGGAAGGATCTTATTCATTTTTCTTATTCGCAGATTCCGTCTTTTCCAAGGTCGCAGATCAGGCAAAGCAATAATCCGATCAGTGATTTCTTTATCATGGCTGTCTCTCAGTATCAGGGATTAAAACGGGCTGTCCCCGGTTTTTACATCAACCCGAAGTCAATTGTTTGCCAGTGGTCTACAAAATCACAGGCCCCTTTTTATCTAACAACTAGATACCCCTTTTTAAAGTAGCTA
>JBJEXA010000085.1:0-13981 GCA_051885335.1 Oxalobacter sp.
GTCCAGCTTCGCACCACGCCTCATCACTATCCGCATCAATCCGGAAAAGATCCGTGATGTCATCGGCAAAGGCGGCGCAGTCATCCGTACCCTCACTGAAGAAACCGGTGCACAGATTGACATTACCGATGATGGTGTTGTCACTATTGCATCTGTTGATGCGGCAGCTGGGCAAGAAGCCAAACGCCGCATCGAAGAACTCACGGCATCCGTTGAAGTCGGTAAAATCTATGACGGCACTGTTCTCAAACTGCTCGATTTCGGTGCCATTGTCCAGATTCTGCCAGGCAAAGACGGACTGCTCCATATCAGCCAGATTGCCAAAGAACGTGTCAACACCGTTTCAGACTATCTGAAAGAAGGTCAGGAAGTCCGTGTCAAGGTACTCGAAACCGACGAACGTGGCCGTATTAAACTATCCATGAAAGCCGTGGAAGCTGAAGAAGCGGAAACGGCAGAAAAACCAGCAGAAGCCTGATAATGGCCTGAAAGCGGCCAACATTGCTGCTGAAACAGAAAAATCCTCCTGTGGAAAAACACAGGGGGATTTTTTTCATTACAATGATGGCTGAGGCAATATTCATAAAAAACGATTGTCTGGAAGGCAAGGATGCCGATACCATGGTATCTGATTGGCTGGGAAATGGTTCTTTCCATAAAAGGAGTCCCAGTGGCCATTCTCTTGAGACCATATCAGGAAGGAGAAAACCGATGAAAACCATAGAAATCGTCAACCCAGGTCCTAAAAGCACCCTTCAGGTAGGCGAACGCCCAATTCCACAGCCAAAAGCGGGGGAAGTACTCATCAAAGTCCATGCAGCAGGCATCAACAGGCCGGATGTCCTCCAACGCATTGGACGCTATGTCGTGCCGGAAGGGGCATCAGATATCCTTGGCTTGGAAATAGCCGGGGAAATTGTCAGTGGCGACCTGTCAGGAACCGATCTCAGGGTCGGTGATCAAGTCTGTGCTCTGGTCCAAGGAGGAGGCTATGCAGAATATTGCACTGCCTGTTCCCAGCTCTGTATGTCAATTCCCAAGGGACTGACCGCCGTAGAAGCAGCCTCATTGCCGGAAACCTACTTCACTGTCTGGACCAACGTCTTTGATATCGGGCAACTGAAAGATGATGAAACCTTCCTCGTTCAGGCAGGAGCCTCCGGTGTTGGTGTCTCTGCTATCCAGATGGCAAGAGCTATGGGGCACAGGGTCTTTGCCACAGCTCTTACCGATGAAGAATGCCGTGCCTGTGAACAGCTGGGTGCAGAACACTGCATCAATACCAATACCGCCAGTTTCTCTGAATATGTCATGGATGCCACCGATGGCAAAGGTGTGGATGTCATTCTTGACATGGTTGGTGCTTCTGTCTTCGACAAAGAGATCGACTGCCTGGCACAGAATGGCAGGCTCGTGCTTATCGCTTATCTGGCAGGGCGGCGGGGAACAGCTGACCTCGCACAGATCCTGCACCGTCAGCTCACCATTACAGGTTCCACGCTTCGTCCTAAATCCAATGCGTTTAAGGCAGCCATTGCCCGGAATCTGGAAAAACACATCTGGCCACTGTTGGAAGCAGGCAAAATCAAACCTGTCATCTACCAAACTTTCCCGTTGGAACAGGCGATGGATGCGCATCTGCTGATGCAGTCCAATAAGCACTTCGGTAAGATTGTCCTGCAAGTCGACTGATGAAGTGTGTGTGGGGGGTCTGGGTTTTGTTTCAGTCCAAACTGGATTCGTGGATAGCTTTAGCCTGTTAAGGATATTGAGAGAGCAATTCCTGTTTTTTTGCCAGTTCAAAATCAGCGGATGCAAATCCGGGGACAACAGATAAGAAGGCTGTGCCATCGCATGGTGTTGTGCCAAACCAGATACCGGCAGGTACAGTAGACTGCCCAGTCAGGATATCTTGCCCTAATATCACTTCCTCATAGCTGCCGTCAGGGTGAAGCATGGCAAGACGCGTGGGTCTGCCAAGATAGAAAGGCCACATTCCATCCTGACGGAAACAGTGGAAATGAGAATAATCGCCAGTTTTCAGCAGGAACAGGATACCGGCTGACCAGCTGCGTCCTTCCCCAGCCTTCTAGCGGTGCATTGGCAGGAATATATAGTCTGTGCTGCGATAGGTTTCAACGTAAAAGCCACCTTCGGGATGTGGCTGCATATTGAAATGTGCTGCAGGGTCTTGGCCATTGCATGGCGATTCTTTCCTTTTGCCGGTGTTTTCAAGTGCTGTTGCTTAGGTTAAAAAGGCCTGATCCATTCCGCACGCAGGTTGGCGCGTTCTGGTGTTTCAATCGCAGTATCAATTTCTTTCAGCAGTCGAACTTTGTCTTTGCCCAGCGTTCCACGCAAGACAAGCTGGTTTGAGGCATGGTCGCTTCTGAAGATAGTGGATTTCAGCTCAAGGGCACCTACGAACTGGCGGAGTTCGATGAACCGTTCATGCTGGTTCATTCGCACGAATTCTCCATTGTAGCCAGCTTGGAAGCGGGCTTCGCCATGAGGCAGGTTCAGAACCAAGGCTGCCAGGAATTCAGGTTGTGTCTTGTTGGCGAGCAGGGCGGAATTGAGAGCATGCTGTTCGCTGAATTTCCTGCCGCCCACACCGTTGATGATCATCACAGACCGTTTGATGCCGGCATCCGCCAATCGGTTCAAAGAATCGACGGTGGATTGGTGGGTATCGCCTTTGTTGATGCTTTTGAGTACGAAATCATCACCGGATTCTGCACCGACATAGACCTGTTTCAACCCGGCATCGAACAAGGCTTTCAGTTCTTCATCGGTTTTCCGCGTGACATTACGGGGGGAACAGTAAGAGGCGATACGGGTGACACTGGGCAGGTATTCCCGAATCATGTTCAGGATATTAATCAGTCGTCGTGCTGGCAGTGCCACAACATCGCCGTCTGCCAGGAAGACGCGTTGGATACCCCGGTAGTTTTGGCTGAACCATTCGATTTCCCGTTTCACGTCTTCTTCAGGCTTGACTGAGAATTTTTTCTGGGGCTGCGTGTACATATCGCAATAAGTGCACTTGTTCCAGCTGCAACCGTTGGTGACCTGCAGGATCAGCGAACGGGCTTCACTCGGTGGACGGAAAACGGGATCAATATATTGAACGGGGATATAACGCATAATCAGTTCAGGATAACAGGGAAATGGGGATGGGAAATACCATCCCATCCCCGACAGGGTCCAACAGATAAGCTGTCAATTGAGCTGTTGCAGGGAAGTACGTGACAGTTCCCTGAGTTCAGCAAACTGTTCATACAGAATCGGCAGGTTTGCCACAATGGTTTTCATCATTTCTTCCCGTTTTTCGGCATAGATCGGTTCCATCTGTCCATTGGCTTCCCAATGGAGTTGCAGAATCGGTGTCAGCAGGCCGTCTTCTGACATCTGCGAGGCATAAATGGTTGGATGCCAGTCTTCACGGCGCAGGGATGTCCCGAGCAGGAAACCATATGCCCAGCCCCAGGCGTTCACTTTCAGCTGGTTGTCGGAACACAGGATAGGATAGTAATCTTCTTTCTGTTTCAGTTTCGATTCGACATGTTCCCAGTGTTTTGTGATGGCGTTCATGATCTGGTCAGCTTCTTCCTGGGTTTTGAATGTCACTTCATTGTTGCCGAAGATGACAGGCAGGTATTCGCCAGGTGGGACAACGGAAGGACTGACGATCAGCGCACAGAGAAAACCATCTAAGATTTCAATGTCCATCTGGGTGTTTGCCAGCAGAAAGTTGTCCAGCGCATCAAAATCAGCGTTGGAAATGGCTTCAGCGGGTGCTTCTTCTGGACCGTTCAGGAAAGCGTCCAATGCGTTTTTTTCAGGATTCTGGGTGTCGGACATAATTCAGTCTCACTCGGTTGGGTTAATGAATAGTAAGGTATCTTTCAGCCGTTTTATCTTCCCCGGAAGATGGCGCATTCATGGAAAGCTTCCAGCGTGATCGGAGAATCCGTGCTCCGGCACAGGCGGCTGGTCAGTTTCAGCAGTTCCTTGATGTCCCGGCCACTGGAATTCGGAAAGTCACGGACCAGCTTGTAAACCAGCTCATCAGACAGAACGACATTGAACTGGTCTGCCAGCGAATGCCACAGCCGGATGGCTGCGTCACGGGACGGGGTTTCATAACGGATGACCGCAATGCAGCGGGAAATGATTGCATCATCCACATCGTCTTCGCGGTTCGTCGTCAGGAACAGCAGGCCGTTGAAATATTCCAGCGTCCGCAGGAATTCCGCCACAATCGCATTGTGTTCCAGGTTGTTGTCCCGTTTGCGGATATACAGGTCTGCCTCATCCAGCAGCAGGATGGAATCCCAGCGTGAGGCGCGTTTCAGGATGTCAGCCAGTGCCGCCTCAACCGTCTGTGCAGTGGTGCCCAGCTGACCGGAATGCACCCGGTAAAGCGGTTTGCCGACCACTTCGGAATACACCTCAGCGGTCAGGGTTTTGCCAAGACCCGGAGCACCCATGCAGAGGATGGTTGTTCCACCGGATTTGCCCTCGATGATGTCATCCATCAGCACATCCATATGGGAGGTGAGGATGTCGATCAGCCGGCGGTGTTCAGCCGGCAGGATCAGCTTGCTCTGGATTTCAGGGCGGTAAACGTATTCCTGCAGGTTCTGGACATGGACCCAGCAGTTTTCATGCAGGTCAAGATGGAACATATGCAGATAGCAGTGGATGGGAATCAGTCCTTCTGTTCCTGGCACACAGGCATCATTGTTGGTGGAGTGTGTTTCGATGCGCCGTTCGATTTCTTCCTCATCGTTCACACATTTGAAAGAGCTGTTGGGTGGCAGCCTGAAAAATTCGTTGGTGGTGAAGACGGAACTATCCCCCCGTTTGATGAGGAAGGCGGAATGGCTTGCCCTGAACTGTTTGCCATACTGGGACTGGAACCGTCTGAATAAGGCAACCTGTTTTTCGTAGTCTTCCTTGAATTCGGTGCATTCTTTATAGAAGCCTTTACGTGCCATCATTTCAGGAATGGACAGTTTGCCCATTTCCCGTTCGTAGAAAATGATGGCATTTGTCATGCCCGTCCGCCATTGGTTGGGCTGCGCTTTGCCAATGGGAGCAGCGGCTGCCTGGGTATTCGCCAGCAGTTGGACACTGACATAAGGCAGACCGCCAGGCACGCCTTCCTGACGGTGGCGGTAGGTGATACTTTCAATGAGCCATGGCAGCATCACACCATCCCGGTTGCGGCGGTAAACCCAGCCATCAATGGCTCCGTCTGCAAAATAGGCTTCCAGACGGGGGATCAGGGATTCCAGGTCGGTGGCAGGGAAACGCCATTTATCGAAATGGATCCGGCGGGCGGCGATGATCTGGAACTGCAGGGCACGGTCTTCTGATTCGATGGCGATCTGTTCAAGGCTATCCAGCTCTTCAGGGGTGAACAGGCTGTCGGGAACCAGGATACGGCCATTGGTGAAGGTATAAGTGGACAGACGCTCTGCGAGGGTTGAATCCGCCTTGATGCGGGCAAGCAGGGCGTTGATCATGGTCATGGAAAGGTCGAATTCCATTTTGGTTCCTTAAAAATAACAGTAAGATACAGAGGGGCTTTCTTAGCGAAAAGCCGATGCCACAGCAGTCAGGGCAAAAGATTAGCCATATTATCATGGTTTCCCTGGAATGCTTCTATGAAAAGCAGTCCAGGGAACCGAATGGGTGGTGGATGCAGGGATTTAAGCTTTTGCCAGTTCACGTTTGACACGGGCAGCGGAAGCATCCAATGCTTTGCCAAGACTTTCTTTGGCTTCTTTGAGGGACATGGCTGACCTGAATCCCAGCATTTTTTCTGATTTTTCGGTGGAAAGTGGCCAGTCATCGGTCAGGAACACACTGCCTGTCCACTGTTCCGGTGGAATGGCATTGACCTTGGCATTAGGAGCGTAGCGTTCCACGATGATCTGCGCGACATCTTCCCATGTCAGATAAACCGTGACAGCATTGAACAGTTCACCTTTGATGCCGCTGTTCATGATGGCGAGTGCCTGGGTGACGTAATCATCCAGCTGGATGAAGCTGCCGCCACTGCCTGCCGGGATAGTGATTTCTCCTTTGACAATGGCATCCTTGATCATGGCACGCAGGTTGCGTCCGCCGATGACATCCCCGAATGCATACCAAACCATCATTGAGTTGACTTGAAGACCATGTTCCCGTGCATAAATGCGGCTCAGTTCTTCGGTTGTCAGTTTCGCCAGTGCATAGGCGGGACCACGGGACAGCGAGACCTGATGCGCCTGGTCTTCGTTCACCGGTTTAGAGAGCGGTTTGCCATAAGAGACCGCTGTAGTGGTATTGATGACATGTTTCACGTTGAATTCAACAGCGGCATCCAGCAGGTTCAGGTATCCTTTGATGTCAATGTCCATCAGTTCTGCAAAGGAGCTGGAAAAGCTCCATGCCAGGTGGATGATGGCATCAACCCCTTTGACGGCAGACCGAACCAGTTCCCGGTCGTTCAGGTTGCCGCAGACTGTTTCGACGGCAGTGTTTTCAAATTGCTTGAGGCCTTCCTGATCCAGGTCGATGGTACGGACGGTATGTCCCAGTTCAGACAGTTTGCGGATGATATGTGGTCCCATGTTGCCACAGCCACCGGTGACGAGAATCTTCATATTTTTCCTAATACGGTTGAGGTGAGAAAAGCCGCAGACCTGACGGCTGCGCAGGATGGCAGTCATTGTAAAGGAATGGCGGGGAATTTTCTGGATATTTTTCTTCCCAAATCCGATAAAATAATATCTTATGGCAGAGTGTTTGGGTACACCTGTATTTGGTTGCAGTTTTTGGTGTTTTGAAGTTCAGTGTACATGAAGAATATCCGTAATTTTTCCATTATCGCCCATATCGACCATGGCAAATCGACGTTGGCTGACAGGATCATCCAGATGTGTGGCGGTCTGTCGGAACGTGAGATGGAGGCTCAGGTGCTCGATTCCATGGAGCTGGAAAAAGAACGGGGCATCACCATCAAGGCGCAGACAGCAACCCTGAGCTACAAGGCGAGGGCTGGCCAGACCTATCTGCTGAACCTGATTGATACGCCAGGGCATGTTGACTTCAGTTATGAGGTCAGCCGATCACTGTCTGCCTGTGAAGGGGCATTGCTGGTCGTGGATGCTTCGCAGGGAGTTGAGGCGCAGACAGTGGCCAACTGCTATACAGCGCTTGACCTGAATGTCGAGGTGCTGCCAGTTCTGAACAAGATTGACCTGCCTTCTGCTGACCCTGACAATGCCCGTGCGGAAATTGAGGATGTTATCGGCATCGAGGCAACGGATGCAGTACTGTGTTCAGCCAAGACCGGAATGGGGGTTGAGGATATCCTGGAGATGGTGGTTGAGAAAGTTCCAGCGCCGGAAGGTGATCCAGATGCCCCGTTGCAGGGGTTGATCATTGATTCCTGGTTTGACAATTATGTCGGTGTAGTGATGCTGGTCCGCATCAAGAACGGTAAGGTCAGACAGAAGGATAAAATCCGCTTGATGGCGACGGGTGCGGAATACCTGGTGGAAGACTGCGGTATCTTTTCACCGCGTTCCAAGTCCCTGCCGGAACTGTCCGCTGGTCAGGTTGGTTTCATCATTGCGGGCATCAAGGAACTGAAATCCGCCCGCGTCGGGGATACGGTGACGTTGGCATCCAATCCGGCGGAAGAACCTCTGCCTGGATTCCGTGAAGTCCAGTCACAGGTGTTTGCCGGCCTGTTCCCGGTTGAGGCGAACCAGTATGATGCGTTGCGTGATTCGCTGGAAAAACTGAAACTGAATGATGCCGCCTTGCAGTATGAGCCTGAAGTGTCGCAGGCGTTGGGTTTCGGTTTCCGTTGCGGGTTCCTTGGCCTGCTGCATATGGAGATTGTGCAGGAGCGGCTGGAACGTGAATTTGGCATGGATCTCATTACAACAGCACCAACCGTTGTCTATGAAGTCGAGCTGCGCAACGGTGAAGTGCTAAGGGTGGATAACCCTTCCAAGATGCCGGATCCCTCAAAGATTGCTGAAATCCGTGAACCGATTGTTACAGTGAATCTGTACCTGCCGCAGGATTATGTTGGTCCTGTGATGACATTGTGCAATCAGAAGCGGGGCGTGCAGGTGGACATGCATTACCATGGCCGCCAGGTCAGGCTGACTTATGACCTGCCGATGGCTGAGATTGTGCTTGACTTCTTTGACCGTATGAAATCCATTTCACGGGGTTATGCCTCGATGGAGTATGAGTTCAAGGAATACCGCCCATCGGATGTGGTCAAGGTGGATATGCTGATCAACGGCGAGAAGGTGGATGCGCTGGCGATCATCGTGCACCGTGCCAATGCGCAGATGCGTGGACGGGCTTTGGCGGCAAAGATGCGTCAGCTGATTCCACGGCAGATGTTTGATGTGGCGATCCAGGCGGCAATCGGTTCTACGATTATTTCAAGGGAGAATGTGAAGGCGCTCCGCAAGAACGTATTGGCGAAGTGTTATGGCGGTGATATCACCCGTAAGCGTAAACTGCTGGAAAAACAGAAAGCAGGGAAAAAACGTATGAAACAGGTGGGTTCTGTCGAGGTGCCTCAGGAGGCTTTCCTGGCGATTTTACAGGTGGATGATAAGTAACCATGCAATTTATTTTTTCGAATTTTTCATTGATTCTTTTAATCCTGCTCATCGCCTCTGGTGCCATCTGGTGTTATGACCGTTTTATTCTGGCAAAAAGGCGGCGTGCCGAGGCGGATGCGACATTGAAGGCGTTTGACCTGCGTGTAGAGAAGGTCAAGGCGGAAGGTGTCCAGCTGGATGTTTCTGAACGTGATGAGATTGAGAAGAAAATCCTCCAGCGTCCGAAATGGGTTGAGTACACAGGGTCTTATTTTCCAGTCATTGCTGCAGTTTTCTTTGTCCGGGCATTCATCTGGGAACCGTTCCGCATCCCGTCCAGTTCGATGGTGCCGACCCTGAAAGTCGGCGATTTCATCCTGGTCAATAAATACAGTTATGGATTGCGGTATCCGGTCGGCAATGGCAGATTCGTCACTTTTTCAGAGCCGGAACGGGGAGATGTGGTTGTCTTCAAGTTTCCGAAGAATCCGTCCCTTGACTATATCAAACGGGTGGTTGGTGTCGGTGGTGATGTTGTGGAATATCGGGGAAAGCGTCTGACGGTGAATGGTGTTGAGTCGGAATACCAGCCGGAAGGCCGTGTGCTTGATGATGAGACGATGAGTTATTTCCACCAGTACCGGGAAAAGCAGGGAGCGTCTGACCGTGAGCATCTGATCTGGGTACATGAACGGGCACCGGCATGGGTGGCGCATCCTGACAATTTTGAGGGACGTCAGAACTGTGTCTATACAGCAGAGGGCTTTACCTGCAAGGTGCCCAAAGGGCAGTATTTCATGATGGGGGACAATCGGGACAATAGCCTGGACAGCCGTTACTGGGGATTTGTGAAGGATGATTATATCGTCGGCAAGGCGTTTTTCATTTGGTTGAATCCCAGCCATATCACACATTTTGGAAGCATCGAATAAGGTAGTACGATGAATGCTGATCTGAATGTATTGGAAGAACGGATTGGTTATCTGTTCAAGGACAGGCAGTTGCTGCGGATGGCGTTGACACACCGCAGTTTCGGTGCACAGCATAATGAGCGCCTGGAATTCATCGGTGATTCATTGCTGAATTGCGCAATGGCATTGGAACTGTACCGCCGCTTTCCTGAAATCAATGAGGGGGTGATGTCCCGTGTACGGGCAAGCCTTGTCTGTCAGGATGCGTTGCATGAGGTTGCCCTTCGGCTGGGTTTTCCAGATTATCTCCGGATGGGTGAAGGAGAAATCAAGAGTGGCGGTTCCCACCGTCCATCCATACTGGCAGATGCTGTTGAATCAGTTTTCGGTGCCATTTTCATGGATGCTGATGATTTCCGGGTTGTCCAGCAGGTGATTGGCAGGCTGTTCGCTGATTCGCTGGCCCATGTCAATCCTGATAAGGACGGCAAAGATGCGAAGACCCAGCTGCAGGAATACCTCCAGGGCAGGCATATCGCCTTGCCGGAATATACGGTTGTTGCCGTACGCGGTGCTGCCCATCAACAGGAATTTGATGTGGACTGCTATGTGAAGAAGTTCAATCTCCATACATCAGGCACAGCTGCCAGCCGACGTGCGGCGGAACAGAAAGCCGCAGGCAAGGCATTGGCCAGCCTGGCGGCATCAGAATCACAGTACAAGGTGGATGGAAGCAGGAAAGGGCATACCGGTATCCAGGGGAAAAGAAGAAAAACGGTTGATGGTTGATACACGGAGGAAAAGATGACAGAAGAAAACAAGGTTCCTTTCCGCTGTGGCTATGTAGCCATTGTCGGACGCCCGAATGTCGGAAAATCCACAATCATGAATGAACTGATTGGTGCGAAGATCAGCATCACTTCCCGCAAGGCGCAGACGACACGTCATCGTATCCTGGGTATCCAGACCGATGATGAATCCCAATTCATCTATATTGATACACCGGGTTTTCAGACCCGTTACAGCAATCCATTGAACCGTAACCTGAACAGGACGGTCAAGGATACCCTGAGCGCGGCAGATGTCATCCTGTTCATTGTCGACCAGGATATTTTCAGTCCTGCGGACAAACAGGTGTTGGACCTGATTCCGAAGGATGTACCGACCATCCTGGTTATCAACAAGACGGACAAGGTCAAGGAAAAAGGCGAATTGATGCCGTTCGCCCAGCAGATGCTGAAAGAACGCGGATTTGCTGCCATTGTGCCGGTTTCAGCCCGCAAACGGTTCCAGCTGGACCATCTGGAAAAAGAAATCCGCAGGCTTTTACCGGAAAACCCTCCGGTTTTCTCGGCAGATGATGTCACTGACCGGAGCGAGCGTTTCATGGCTTCTGAAATTGTTCGGGAAAAGATTTTCCGCTATACCGGTGATGAACTGCCCTATACCAGTACGGTGGTGATTGAACAGTTTGAACGCAAGGAAAAGATTGCCAGAGTGTTTGCTGCTGTCTTGGTCGAACGGGATGCCCAGAAAGCAATGATGATCGGCCATAAAGGGGAAAAACTGAAGCAGATTTCAACAGAAGCCCGTCAGGATATGGAAAAACTGTTTGGGGTGCCGGTCTATCTGGAAATCTGGGTCAAGGTCAAATCGGGCTGGGCAGACAATGAGGCAGGGCTCCGTGCCTATGGTTATGACTGATCGTTCTGAAAAAGAGGATAAGGCACAGCCAGTGCCAGGAACCGAAGGGGATGGGGCTCCTGCAAAACCGTTTCAGATGCCGAAACGTTCTTCAGAATTCCGCATTTATCATCAGCCGGGTTTTGTCCTGCACAGCCGCCCTTACAGTGAGAGCAGCCTGGTGATGGAAGTTTTCACCCGTGACTACGGCAGGGTTGTCCTGCTTGCGAAAGGTGTCCGCCGCCCTGGATCACAGCTGCGGAGTGTGCTCCAGACGTTCCAGCCACTTGAAGTCAGTTGGACAGGCAGGTCTGAAATGAAGACTTTGACGGCTGCAGAATGGGTGGGCGGTATGTTGCCGTTGGAGAATGATGCGTTGTTCTATGGTTTCTATCTCAATGAACTGTTGCTGAAGCTGCTGGCCCGTGAAGACCCTCATCAAGGGCTTTATGATGCCTATGTGATGGCGCTCACGCGCCTGTCAGGGATGGATGCGGCACAGTCTGCCCTGCGGATGTTTGAGTTGGCTTTGCTGGAAGAAACAGGGGTTGCTGCCGACCTGTCCATGGATGTTGAGAACCAGATGCCTGTCCAGCCGGACAGGATATATGTGGTCGATCCAGAAAGCGGTCCAAGACCCGCAGGGAAACTGGATGAAGCGCCGCAGGTTTCCGGCAGAACACTGTTGGATATGGTTCGGGGGGATTATACCCATGCAGTCACCCAGCAGCAGAGCAAGCTGTTGATGCGTTACCTGCTGGCCCATCATCTCAATGGCGTTCCTTTGCAGACACGTAAAATCCTGATGGATCTCCGGGCACTGTAAAAAACTGGAATTTGGACAACAATCGATTTTTACGACAATGACAATGAGTTTTCTGAAACCTGCTGGGCAGATGATTGAACTGGGAGTCAATATCGACCATATCGCCACCTTGCGCAATGCCCGTGGTACCACCTATCCGGATCCCATCAAGGCGGCATTGATGGCAGAGGAAGCTGGAGCGGATGCAATCACCCTCCATCTGCGGGAAGACCGCCGTCATATGAAGGATGCTGATGTCCGTGCCATCCGGCCATTACTGCTGACCCGTATGAACCTGGAATCTGCGGTCACATCTGAGATGATTGATTTTGCCTGTGAAATCAAGCCACAGGATGTCTGTCTGGTGCCGGAACGCCGTGAGGAGCTGACAACGGAGGGGGGACTGGATGTCATCCGCTATTTTGATACAGTCAAAACTGCTGTCAGCCGGCTTCAGGATGCTGGTGTCCGTGTCAGTCTGTTCATTGATCCAGAAAAGGATCAGATTATAGCTGCCCGTGAGGCCGGTGCCCCGGTGATTGAACTGCATACCGGACGCTATGCCAATGCAGTGGAAGATGCCGTAGCTGCCAGGGAACTGCAGCGTATTGTCGATGGCGTCGTCGAAGGGACGGAGCAGGGACTGAAAGTGAATGCTGGCCACGGGTTGCATTATGGGAATGTCGTCCCGGTTGCCCGGATTGACGGTATTGCCGAGCTGAATATTGGCCATGCGATTGTGGCGCAGGCGGTGTTTACAGGATGGAAGAATGCCATCCGTGAAATGAAGGCCCTGATTGTGGGTGCCCGCCGTCCAACAGGTCAGCAGTAAGTAGCCAAGGCTTCAGGGAAAAACGATGATTTACGGTATCGGCACAGATATGGTTTCCATTTCCCGCTTGCAGAAAGCGTTGGACAGGTGGGGGGACCGTTTTGCGGAACGGATATTGGGGCCGGATGAAATGATCCGGTTCAGGGACCGCCGCCAACGGGTGCCACTCAGGGGACTGCGTTATCTGGCGACCCGTTATGCTGCCAAGGAAGCATTTTCAAAAGCGGTTGGCTTAGGTATGCGTGGACCGATGACATGGCTGTCGGTGCAGTTTCTCAATGCAAAGAGTGGTAAACCGGAACCTTTCTGCCGGAAAGCCATGAAAGGCTATATGGAAGAACGGGGACTGAAAGCTCAGGTATCTATGACGGATGAATCAGATTTTGCGATGGCTTTTGTCATCATTGAAAAGGTTGACCAGCCATCTGGAACGCCGCATGATAATGTAAACAGCCGATGAAAGGGCAAAGGTGGCAGGCCTGTAAGTGATTTTTTCTGATTGACAGGAGAGGACAATGGCAACAAGGACAAAAACAGCGGGAAAAGGCATGTTGCTGGGCGGTAAACGGGATACCTATGGTCCAGTGATGCTGGATGTGAATGGCCTGCGGTTGCAGGATGAGGATTTCCGTCGTATCCGTCATCCATTGACAGGCGGCGTTATCCTCTTTGCCCGTAATTACCAGAGCCGTGAGCAATTGATGGCACTGACCGCTGAAATCAAGCGGGAACGTCCTGATCTGCTGATTGCCGTTGACCATGAGGGCGGACGTGTCCAGCGGTTCCGTTATGATGGATTCACCCGTCTGCCAGCGATGCGGATACTGGGGGAAATGTACGGAAAAGATCCTAAATCCGCTGTCCGTGCTGCTGTGGCTGTGGGGTATGTGCTTGCGGCTGAACTGCGTGCCTGCGGCGTTGACCTTTCTTTTACCCCTGTTCTGGATTTGGATTACGGGGTGTCTGCCGTTATCGGTAACCGTTCTTTCAGCCGTGACCCCAATGTGGTGACTGTGCTGGCTCAGAATCTGCACTATGGCCTGTCGATGGCAGGTATGGCGAACTGTGGCAAACATTTCCCAGGGCATGGCTATGCAACAGGGGATTCCCACACCGAGAT
>JBJEXA010000086.1:0-3236 GCA_051885335.1 Oxalobacter sp.
TCCCACACCGAGATTCCAGTTGATGACAGGGAACTGGATGTCATACTGGCAGAAGATGCCTCACCTTACCGTGCATTGGATATGACGCTGGCGGGAGTGATGCCTGCCCATGTGATTTATCCAAAAGTTGACAGCCTGCCGGCAGGATTCTCAAGGAAATGGATTTCCATCCTGCGTAACGACCTTGGATTTGATGGTGTGGTTTTCAGTGATGACCTGAGTATGGAAGGTGCCAGTGTCGCTGGTGGGATTATTGACCGTGCCAATGCTGCTTTTGGGGCAGGCTGCGATATGGTATTGGTCTGCAATGCCCCTGCCGCAGCAGATGAGTTGCTTGGAGGGTTGCCACTGCGTTCTGATGATGAGATGCGCGCCTTGCGGCGCCGTATGGACAGTCTGATTCCTAAACAGCCGGCAAAAGACTGGGATTCCCTTCAGGCAGAACCCCGTTACCAGCGAGCCAAGGCATTGGTTGAATCCATCACTCCCACTCTGTAAGACCGTCATGGCAGAAACATCACAGGCGGTTCCATCAGAGGGGAACGCTGTGGCAGAGGTGCCTGATGAGAAGCGGCAGGCATTATTGGAAACAGTGCGGCAGCTGCCACATCTGCCAGGTGTTTACCGTTTTTTCGACCAGCAGGACCGGCTGCTTTATGTAGGCAAGGCACGTGACCTTGTCCGTCGGGTCTCAACCTATTTCCTGAAAACAGCATCATCTCCCCGTATTGCCTTGATGGTCAGCCGTATTGCCCGGCTCGAAACCACGGTGACCCGGTCTGAAATGGAGGCGTTGCTGTTGGAAAGCAATCTGATCAAGACACAGCATCCCCGATACAACATCATCTTCAGAGATGACAAGACTTATCCTTACCTGAAAATTACCGGGGAGGATTTCCCCCGGATTGTTTATTATCGGGGTTCAGTAGACCGCAGTAACCAGTATTTCGGTCCTTTCCCCAATGCTTATGCTGTCCGTGAAACCATCCAGATTTTGCAGAAAGCCTTTCGCCTGAGGACCTGCGAAAACAGCGTTTTCCAGAATCGTGCCCGACCATGTCTGCTTTGCCAGATTAACCGGTGCAGCGGTCCCTGTGTCGGTGTCATTGATCAGGAAGCCTATCAACGGGATGTGCATGATGCTGTGCGTTTCCTGCGGGGAGAACATAGTGCTGTTCTGGATGAATTGCAAAAGAAAATGATGGCATATGCGGAGCAGCTTGAGTTTGAGGGGGCTGCATCTGTCCGGAACCGCATCATGGCGCTTTCCAAGGTCTTGGAACAGCAAAGCATGGAGGCGGATAGCCAGGTTGATGTTGATGTTATTGCTGTCGCTTTGAAAGCAGGACTGGCCTGCGTCAATCTGGCAATGGTCCGTGGGGGCAGGCATCTGGGCGACAGGGCTGTTTTCCCTGGCAATATGGCAGCAGCTTTTAATTCCCATGAGGGAAAGAATATGGCAGATGGCAATCATCAGGCTGCTGGTGACTGGCAGGAAGATGCCAGTGAAGTCCAGGTCTTGAAAGCGTTTCTTGCCCAGCATTATATGGGAGGCAATATCCCTGCTGTCATTGTCTGCAATGTGCTGTTTGATGATCCTGCCTTGGTTGAGATGCTTTCCACTGAAGCAGGACATCGAGTGCATTTTGTATTCCAACCCCAGGGACAACGCCGTATCTGGCTGGAACTTGCTGAAAAGAATGCCGATATTGCGCTGGAACGGATGCTGCAGCGCCATGATACCCAGCAGGTCCGTCTGAAAGAACTGGTAGCGATGATGAAGCCGGATATTGAGGATATGGACAGCCTGCGGATTGAAGCGTTTGACATCAGCCATACCCAAGGCGAGGCAACTCAGGCTTCCTGTGTCGTTTTTCATCATGGTGCCATGCAGCACAGTGAATACCGGCGTTATGGCATCACAGACGTGGCTCCAGGTGATGATTATGGCGCAATGAAACAAGTACTGACCCGCCGCTATGAGAAACTGGTTGGCCAGGAAGATCTGATGCCGGACATTGTGCTGGTGGATGGTGGGCCAGGACAGGTCGCCATGGCAGTAGAAGTGTTTTCCAGTCTAGGACATGATCTGGGCAGGATTGTTGGGGTTGCCAAAGGGGAAGGTCGCAAAGTTGGACTTGAGACATTGGTTTATGCTGATGGGCGTGAGCCACAGGAATTGGGCAAAGACTCAGGCGTGCTGATGCTGATTGCCCAGATCCGTGACGAAGCACACCGTTTTGCCATTACAGGTATGCGGGCAAAACGGGATCGGAAACGGCGGACATCAAGGCTTGAGGAAATCGAAGGAATTGGTCCCAAAAGACGGCAGAAACTGTTGGCACGTTTTGGCAGCATCCGGGGGATTGCTGATGCGTCTGTTGAGGACCTTGCTACAGTTGAAGGCATTTCTACCGGACTGGCAGAACAAATATACCGTCAACTGCATTGAAATATAGGGTATAAAGTAGAAATAAACTGTCTAATTTCCAGCAGGTGCATTAGAATAACGCCAAAAAATAGATATAGAGCTGTTGAGTATGCAAGCGATGAGTGAGAGCCGCAAATATCGGTCAATACCATTCAATATTCCCATCTTCCTGACATGGATGCGGGTTGCTCTGATTCCATTGATGGTTATGATGTTCTATCTGCCAGATACCTGGCTGCCGCTGGAACGGCGTTCCTATTATGCTGGTTGGATTTTCATTGCAGCGGCAGTCACAGATGGGATTGATGGGTGGTTGGCACGGAAATGGAACCAGACCACAGCATTCGGGGCATTCCTTGATCCTGTGGCTGATAAACTCATTGTGTCTGGTGCGTTGATTGTACTTGTGCAGTTCGACAGGGTTGATGCCATCATCGCCTTTATCATCATCGGCCGGGAAATCACCATTTCTGCCCTGCGTGAGTGGATGGCAAAACTTGGTGCCGCAAAATCGGTGGCTGTCAATTCATTGGGCAAGATCAAGACCATCGCCCAGATGATCGCCATTCCCATGCTGCTTTACTACCATCCTTGGCTGGGATTAGATCTGGTTACAATCGGCACTTGGCTCATCTGGCTGGCAGCTGCTATGACCATTGTGTCGATGCTGTCTTATCTTTACAGCGCATGGCAGATGATACGGGCGAAATAATTGCGAAAAAGGCTTGACACAACCATCAGGCAGTATATAATCCATCTCTCTAGCGCGGGAGTAGCTCAGTTGGTAGAGCGCAACCTTGCCAAG
>JBJEXA010000087.1:0-3217 GCA_051885335.1 Oxalobacter sp.
CACCCAGCATGTTCAATGCACTGCTCTTGAGTTGGGATACCAGAACATTCCGGAAAAAACGCCCCAGCCCTTCAACCGCTTTGAGCATGACATTGCCGGTGAAACCATCGCAGACAACAATATCACAGGTTCCTTCGAAAATATCATTGCCTTCAACATTGCCTACGAAATCAAGTGTACCATTCAGATGTTCTTCATGGAGCAGTTTGCCGGCTTTTTTTACAACCTCATTGCCCTTGATATCTTCTGTCCCGACATTCAGCAGCCCCACTTTTGCAGACCGGTTCTCGACATTCGTATAGAGTGCGGTACCCATCAGCGCGAACTGACGCAGATGCTCCGCCTCACAATCCACATTTGCGCCAAGGTCAAGAACATAAGTCGGCATATCCTTTTCATTTGGTATAATGCCACAGATTGCTGGGCGTTCCACACCTGGGATGGTATCAAGCAGATAATGGGAGACCGCCATCAATGCGCCAGTATTGCCAGCAGACACACAGGCATCGGCATTACCATCTCCGACTTCACGGATTGCAAGATGCATTGAAGAACGGCGTTTTTTCAGCGCCTTCATCAATGGGGCATCCATCTCCACCACATCAGCAGCATTCCTGACCGTGATACGGGGATGATTCCCAGCCCCGTTTTTCCTCAGTTCTGCCTCAATCTGATCCTGATGACCAACCAAAATCAGATGGGCATCATCCACCTGCTTCAGGAAAGTCAGCGATGCAGGAACAGTGACACTCAGACCATGGTCACCACCCATACAGTCGATTGAAATTTTTACTTTGTCTGATTTGTTCTCAAGCACGTTCAAACCGGATTTCCATCCGTCTCCTCACGTTACCCAATCCGACTCAAAAAAAAATAGCAATACAAAAAAAAGGCGCGTGGGCAGCCAAACCCATTGCGCCATTGAATTCATCAGCCAGCCAAATGATTACTCATCATTTTTGGTGTTCAGAACTTTTCTGCCACGATAATAACCACTTGGGCTGATATGGTGACGGCGGTGTTTTTCACCAGTGGTCGGTTCAACCGAGAGATTGACTGCCTTCAGGGAATCATGCGAACGACGCATGCCACGTTTGGAAGGCGAAGTTTTATTTTGAGGGACTGCCATAATTACTCCTGAATCAAAATTTCGAGAATTCTAACACATCCATCCAATTCCTTTGGAATTAAATGGAAAACCATTTACTTTTTGTTGTTTCCACGCTTGAGTTGCCCTAAGACAGCAAACGGAGAAACTTTTTCCTCTTTCCAACGACCTGCCGATTTATCCGGACAGACATCATGGCGGGCAGATAATGGCAATGCCAGCAAAGCCTCATCTTCAATCAAAGCCATGACATCAACCTTGCCATCCGAAACAATCACTTCCGTCCTGTCATCATCTTCCAAAACTGATTCAACCTCATCAGCCTCAGGTTCAGAAAAGGCAATGACAACTGCTGTTTCAGTATCAAGTCTGAATGACATGACATCAAGACAGCGTTGGCAGACAAGACGGATTTCACCCGAGACACTGAGCAACAGCCTCGGTCTTTGATAGATATCCAAAGATCCAATCACTTTCCATGCCACATCGCCTGTAGCATCAGCACAGACTGACGCCAACCTTTCCAACTCTGCAACTGGCATCGTACCTTCAAGAATCTCCCCCGCCTTGCAGAAATCAGCAGGGATAATCTGATGGGAACTCATATCTGTCTAAAGTGTGAAATTAGCGATTCTAGCAAAAATATTTTATTTCCGTCAAAGCTTTAGTACACTAACTGCTATTGAAAAAGTCTCTAAGTATCAATCATGCAACTTGACTCCAATCCACCACTTGTCCTTGCTTCTTCCTCCCGTTACCGGAAAGAACTGCTTTCCCGCCTGGGCATCCCATTCCATACTGAAAGCCCTTCTATCGATGAATCTCCGTATCAGGGAGAAGCGCCACACGAAACAGCGTTGCGACTCGCATGCCAAAAAGCTGAAGCTGTCAACAGCCATTTCCCCAATGCCATCATCATCGGTTCTGATCAAGTTGCCGAATGTGAAGGGATACCTATCGGGAAACCTGGCACTTTCGACAGGGCAATGGACCAATTGAGACAGATGCGAGGAAAACAAGTTCTGTTCCATACTGCACTCTGTGTATTGGACGGACAACATAGCAATACCCAGAAAACCGTTGTGACAACCACCGTTGTCTTTCGCAACCTGCCAGATCAGGAACTGGTTGATTACCTGATGATTGAAAAACCATTTGACTGTGCTGGGAGTGCCAAGAACGAAAGCCTGGGTATCGCACTGCTGGAAAAAATCGAAAGCGATGACCCGACAGCATTGACTGGACTGCCGTTGATTGCCTTGACCTCCATGCTGCGGAAATGCGGTGTACGGTTCTTCGCTGGAGCACCGGTATGACAGCAGGCACACTGTATCTTATTCCCAACACTTTGGGCAGCAGCCAAACCGGAGCAGAACTGCCCGGCATCATCCCTGATGAAGTATTAAAAACCACCGCGATGCTGGATTACTTCATTGCTGAAAATATGAAAACTGCCAGGACCCATTTGAAACGGGTTGCAGAAATCCACCCTCTGAATAAACCCCTCCAGCAGATTGACATGGCTGAGCTGAATGTTCGAACAGGCAAGGCAGCCCTACCCGCCCTGCTGGAACCTCTCCTGACAGGCAGGGATGCTGGTCTGATTTCTGAGGCAGGAGTTCCTGCAGTTGCAGATCCGGGAGCAGAATTAGTCAGGCTGGCACATGGGAAAGGCATTCCTGTCAGACCATTGGTTGGACCTTCGTCATTACTGCTATCCCTGATGGCAAGTGGACTGAATGGACAGAATTTTGCTTTTAACGGTTACCTGCCAGTTGACAATGACCAACGTGCCAGACGGATCCGGACCTTGGAAGAACGTTCCCGTAAAGACCATCAGACACAGCTCTTCATTGAAACACCCTATCGCAATTTAACCCTACTCAATGCACTGTGCCAGACCTGCCGCCCAGACACATTCTTATGTATTGCAACCAATGTCTCCCTCCTAGATGAATCCATTGAGACGCTGACAATCGCAACATGGCGGGAACGCATGAAAAAAGGGAAACTGCCTGACTTCCAGCGGAAACCAACTGTTTTTCTCTTCTTGGCTGCCTAGGAAAACATCGACAACTGTCAGTTTCCTGCAACAACTCCAGCTTCAAT
>JBJEXA010000088.1:0-13775 GCA_051885335.1 Oxalobacter sp.
TATCGGTAAAAACTATAAAAAGCAAGAAAAATCCAATAAAAACATCATCTTGATTAAGTTAAATGTGTCTTTTATATGAAATAATAGATACAATTAGACATATTCTGACCAATGGAAAGGGTACGAAAAACATCAGATGACAGGAATGTTTTTGATGTTGTTTTTTACGCACGCTGCCAAGGAGTATTAATCTGTTTTCCAAGGAACAGAGTGCAGGAAAGCACCAAAAAAGCTATAATCTGATTTTGGAAAATTAGGAATAAAAGCCATGCGTTTACTTAAAAAAGCACTCACATTCGATGATGTGCTCCTCGTTCCAGCACATTCCACCATCCTGCCTAAAGACGCTGACCTGCGGACAAAACTGACCAAAGGAATCACGCTCAATATCCCTCTGCTTTCCGCTGCGATGGATACTGTCACTGAATCCAACCTGGCCATTGCGATGGCAAGACAGGGCGGTATCGGCATCATCCATAAAAATATGAATGCCGCAGAGCAGGCGAAAGAAGTTGACCGGGTCAAACGGTTTGAAGCCGGTGTTGTGACCGATCCAATCACCATTCCGCCAAGCATGAAGATCCGTGAAGTGATGGCACTGTCCCAGCAGTACGGCATCAGTGGCTTCCCGGTTGTCCAGGGACCTAACCGTACTGTGGTCGGTATCATCACCAACCGTGACCTCCGCTTTGAAGAAGAACTGGATGTCGCTGTCCGTGAACGGATGACACCTCGTGAAAAACTGGTGTTCATCAAAGAAGGACAGTCCCTGCAGGATGCAAAACGTCTGATGAGCCGTAACCGTCTCGAACGGGTCTTGGTCGTCAACGACCGTTTTGAACTGCGTGGCCTGATTACCGTCAAGGACATCAAGAACACCAACGATTATCCATTTGCCTCCAAGGATAAATACGGCAAGCTGCTGGTTGGTGCCGCTGTCGGTGTTGGTCCTGACAACGATGAACGGATTGAAATGCTGGTCAATGCTGGTGTTGACGTTCTGGTTGTCGATACTGCGCATGGTCATTCCCAGGGGGTTCTGGACCGTGTGAAATGGGTCAAGACGCATTATCCAGATGTCCAGGTTATTGGTGGCAACATTGCAACCGGTGATGCTGCCCGTGCATTGGTTGACCATGGTGCTGATGCCGTCAAGGTCGGTATTGGTCCAGGTTCCATCTGTACCACCCGTATCGTTGCCGGTGTCGGGGTTCCACAAATCACTGCGATTTCCGATGTCGCTGATGCATTGAAGGGGACGGGTGTTCCATGTATCGCTGATGGTGGTATTCGTTTCTCTGGCGATATTTCCAAGGCGATTGCGGCCGGTGCTTCCACCGTCATGATGGGCAGCATGTTTGCCGGTACGGATGAAGCACCTGGTGAAATCATCCTGTATCAGGGTAGAAGCTACAAGGCTTACCGTGGTATGGGCAGTGTCGGTGCAATGGAACGTGGTTCCGCAGACCGTTATTTCCAGGATGAATCCAAATCCCAGCCGGACAAACTGGTGCCAGAAGGCATTGAAGCCCGTGTACCTTACAAGGGCAGTGTCAATGCCATCGTCTTCCAGCTGGTTGGTGGTCTGCGTTCTTCCATGGGTTACTGTGGTTGCCAGACCATTGCAGAAATGCAGGAAAAAGCTGCCTTTGTGGAAATCAGTGCGGCGGGTATGCGTGAGTCGCACGTCCATGACGTGCAGATCACCAAAGAGGCACCGAACTATCGTCTCGAATAAGATAGGAAAAGGCAGGTTTTCCTGCCTTTTTTTATGTTTCTGTTTTTTTCATGGGAATTGTCATGCATTCCAAGATACTCATTCTCGATTTTGGTTCTCAGGTCACCCAGTTGATCGCCCGTCGTGTCCGTGAAGCCGGGGTTTTCTCAGAAGTGATGCCTTACGATGTTGACCCCGGATTCATCCAAGACTATGCCAAAGATGGTGCGTTGAAAGGCATCATTCTGTCTGGCGGTCCAAATAGTGTGACTGAAGGTGATACGCCCCGCGTCCAGCAGATTGTCTTTGAGCTTGGTGTACCCGTCTTGGGTATCTGCTATGGCATGCAGGCGATGGCTGCCCAGTTGGGCGGCAAAGTTGAGAATGGTAAAGTCCGTGAATTTGGTTATGCCGAAGTCTTTACCCAGACAGCCACCAGGCTGTTTGATGGCATTGCCGATGCGGTTCAGTCAGATGGCTCATCATTGCTGAAAGTCTGGATGAGCCATGGAGACAAAGTAACTGCGTTGCCGTCTGGTTTCAAGATTGTGCTGTCCAATGAAGCATGTCCAGTTGCAGGCATGGCAGATGAATCCCGTGGTTTCTATGCTGTCCAGTTCCATCCAGAAGTCACCCATACCGTTCAGGGTAAAGCCATCCTGAACCGCTTTGTCCATGACATCTGTGGCTGTCAGTCAGACTGGAACATGCCGGATTATGTCAGTGAAGCTGTTGAAGCTATCCGTCAGAAAGTCGGCAAGGATGATGTCATCCTGGGGCTTTCTGGTGGTGTGGATTCCAGCGTTGCCGCCGCATTGATTCATCGGGCAATTGGCGACCAGTTGACCTGCGTTTTCGTTGATCATGGTCTTCTGCGCCTGAATGAGGGCAGGATGGTCATGGATATGTTTGCCCGTAACCTGGGTGTCAAAGTCATCCATGTTGATGCGTCTGAACAGTTCATGGGACAGCTTGCCGGTGTGACTGATCCGGAAGAAAAACGGAAAATCATCGGTCGTGAATTTGTCGAGGTTTTCCAACGCGAAGCCGGTAAAATCAAGAATGCGAAATGGCTGGCACAGGGTACTATTTATCCCGATGTTATTGAAAGCGCAGGTAAAGGCAAGAAAGGGCAGACCATCAAGAGTCATCACAATGTCGGTGGGTTGCCAGACACCCTGAATCTCAAACTGCTGGAACCGTTGCGTGAACTCTTCAAGGATGAAGTCCGTGAACTGGGCTTGGCACTGGGGCTGCCACGTGAAATGGTTTACCGTCATCCATTCCCAGGACCGGGCTTGGGTGTCCGAATCCTGGGTGAAGTCAAGAAAGAATACGCTGATCTTCTGCGTCAGGCAGATGCCATTTTCATGGAAGAACTGTGGAATACGCCATCAGGCCAGGTTTCCGACAAGGGGCGTCCAATGAGCTGGTATGATGCGACCAGTCAGGCATTTTCCGTCTTTTTGCCAGTCAAGTCTGTCGGTGTGATGGGCGATGGACGCACCTATGAATATGTTGTTGCACTGCGCGCTGTCCAGACACAGGATTTTATGACTGCACAATGGGCACATCTGCCGCATGAACTGTTGGGCAAGGTTTCCAACCGCATCATCAACGAAGTCCGAGGAATCAACCGGGTTGTCTATGACATCTCGGGCAAACCGCCTGCCACGATTGAGTGGGAATGATTTCGTAAGACTACTTTCTCGACTGTAGAGCCGTAAAAGTGCTGATTTTGCGAAATCGTGGCAACACTATAGCAACAAAAAATCAGATAGCCTCTACTATTTGAATGATGAAAGCAATATAAATAATCCGAGTCAAATCCCATAAGCAAAACTGTTTAGAATTTTTCCAAAGGGAGCGAATTGGAATAAATCGAAAAAGCTGAAAAGTGTAGGAATATTAACAATTTTCGATTTTCCTCACAGTTTCTGATGTTGGTGCACCGTCCCCTACTTGCCATATCCAAGGGGCAGGTCGCGCCAGTCTGCAGAATCTAGAATACGGCGTTTATGAACAGGCGGTTGTCCTTGGCGATGCCTCCCCACTTGCCTCCCTGTCTTGGCAGATGAGGCTCTATGAGTGCCCATGCCTTGTCAGAAATGTCATGCCGTCGTTGAGATTTTTTCATGAGAGATTCTTCATTGAAATTGCTCTCAATGTTCTATAAATCTCATGTAGACGCTATCTAAATCACGATATGAAAATTCAATTTGAAGTGTAGAGACTTGAACGTGGTAATGTCGAAATGAATTCGGGTAATCTAAAACTTCTGATAACATCATTGCTGATAAACTCAGAGCTCATGAAGCGATTATTGTTGACATTGAAATTTTACCAAGAAGTTATTTGGAAAATATTTGACGGAAAGGGAGTGGTAAATGAAAAAGAAACTATTAGCGACTTTGGTTATCAGTGTTCCATTGTTATTTGGTACTTGCTATGCAGCTGGTCATGCAGGGAATGAGTCAGAAGTCCAGGTTCAGATGGCTGAAGGCGATATGGCATCCCGTTCATCCTCTTATGATACGTTTATTGCCAGTTCGTCAGAACCTCGTGTCCGGATGGTTTTTTCTGTCAAAAAACCTGTCAGGGATTTCAAAGTGCTGGCACTTAGTGCAACGGATGTTGATGCTAATGGCAAAGTGACATATGCAGTAGATGAACGGTATGTACAGGACAAGTTGACACCAGAACGTCCATTGATAGTGGAAACGGCGTTTTTTGGTTCCATGCCCAACAACGGCATTTCTTATGTTGATGGAAACGGAACATTAAAGCGGTTTACTGTGGAAATCAGTGGCAAAGACGGTTCGCTGTTCCTTTGGGAATTCTGACAGTTGTCAACGGGATGCTGTTAGGCATGTTGGATAGATGGTCCAGCATATCTTGCTGGTTGTTCAATTGATTACAGGAAAGGTGTCTGATGAAAAGAATTGTCCATATATTGCTTTTTCTACTGATAGGAGTTGGGAGTGCATTTGCCCAGAACATGGACAACCGTTGCACAGAAATCGACCGACAGTATCAGAAATCGCTCCAAAAAATGAAGACTGCTGATGCACTGCATAAGATGACAGTCATGTTTGACAATGAGGATGTCAATTTTGGACTGATAGAGAAGAAATTGGTTTTCTATTACGACAATACCCAAGAAGAAGTGAACAGCAACCGGTTGTATCTGGTACGTGTTGAGCGGAAGGAGCTCAAGTCATCCATTCAGGAAATAAGGGATTACCTGTTTGATCCAGCTTATCCATCAGGTAAATTGATACTGATGAACCGGGATTTTTCCAGTCCTGTCTATCATATTGAAAAAAAGGCATATTCCAATGGCGTAAAGCCTTTTTGGATGCGGACAAAACAGACAGAAAAGGCAACAGGAAAAGTGGTGGCTGACACCATCCAGACAAAGAATATCCAGGATCCATTTGTACAGAAGCAGGGAAATCTGCTTCTGAAGTTGTTCAACAGTATCGCAAATCCTGAAATTGACTGAAAGGGACTTGAATGAAGAAACTTGGAATTGCTTTGATTGGCTTGGTGATGGCGGCTTCTTCCTGTCAGGCTGCGTCTTGGCATTTCCTGTTCAATAAAGATAAGGCTGAGATTGTTGAGCAGGAAAAAAGTCAGCAGCCAATAACGGACCTAAAAGGGCATATCCAGGTAATTTATGCTGATGTCCGCCGGAATTATCCGGCTGACCATAGTGGACCACCCAAAAATGATGTGGATTTAGATGTGCTTTATTGTTCTACCGACTGGAACCGAACGGTTGAATCCATTAAAGAGAAAGATGCCCAAAAGCGCAATGAGATGGGTTTCTTTGAAGCGGATTACTGGATTATGGGACAGGATTGGGGCGATCTGACACCGCAGGACATCCAGGTAACGATGCAGGATGACAGCCATGCTGTCATCACCTTTGAAATGGATAAGACGGGGGGCAATGTGAAGAAAGTCCAGCTGAATATGGTTTATGAGCAGGGTAGCTGGCGCATTGACAACTTCATTGACCGGGCTTATGGCTTGGATTGGAAACAGAGTATGCGTGAGTATCTAGCAGAATGAGCCAGTCTAGCTGAAAAGCTGAAATTTGTCTTGAAAGGGGTTGTTCTTGAGTTATACCGTCAAAGAAATCTTTTATTCACTGCAAGGGGAAGGCAACCGGGCAGGGCGTCCGGCTGTTTTCTGCCGTTTGACTGGATGCAACCTATGGTCTGGCCGTGAGCAGGACCGTGCCAAGGCTGTCTGCCGTTTCTGTGATACAGATTTTGTCGGGACATCAGGTGCTTTAGGAGGACGGTACAAGACAGCGGAAACTTTAGCAGAGCAGATTGCTTCATTATGGCCAAAGGATTACCCTGCATCCCGTTACGTGGTGTTTACTGGGGGAGAACCCTTATTGCAGCTGGATGGTTCATTGATTGATGCCATGCATCAACATGGGTTTGAAGTTGCTATTGAAACCAATGGGACACTTGCAGTGCCAGAAGGTATTGATTGGGTATGCGTCAGTCCGAAGATGGGTGCAAAACTGGTGGTTACAAAAGGTGATGAACTGAAAGTGGTGGTTCCTCAAGAAGGACAGAATCTGAAAGTATATGAACAGCTGGATTTCATCCATTATTATCTTCAGCCGATGGATGGAGAAAACGCTCAGCAGAACGTTCAAATAGCAATTGAAACCTGTTTAAGGCATCCCCTGTGGAAGCTCAGTTTACAGACCCATAAATATTTACAGATACCTTGAAAACAGTGGTCGAACCGTCAGATAGGTTCCTTTTCTCACATCATTGCTGCCAAGGCATTTTGTCAGTCCTGATTTTTTGCTTGCCTCGTACTTGCGTGTTCATTAAACTTATATTAAACATTTGTAAGGGGGAGCAGGCTATGCCAACAGCGACTTTGCGGAAACTGGGTGGTTCAACAGTCATTTCATTGCCACCTTCCATTCTGACTTCAATCAATGCAAAGGTTGGTGATTCATTGCATATTACTTTGTCTGATGGTGAAATCCACTTGAAACCCGTCAAGAAAAGAATCAAATACGAGTTGAAAGATTTGCTGGCAAAGTACGAAAAGGCGATGGAGGGTGTTGAGCATTCTCCTGAAGATAGCGAATGGCTGAATGAAGGGCCAGTTGGAAGGGAACTGATTTGATGCGGGCCAAACGTGGTGACATTTTCCTGGTCAATTTGAATCCCTCATCTGGAAGGAAACAGCAGGGAACAAGCCCCGTCTTGGTGGTTTCTCCTGAAGCGTATAACAGACTGACCCGGACAGCTATTATTTTGCCGATAACAGGAGGTGGAGACTTTGCCCGAGACAATGGGTTTTCTGTGTCACTGATGGAAACAGGAACAGCAACAACGGGGGTTATCAGATGTGACCTGATCCGTACAATAGATTTACAGACGAGGAAAGCTGTTCATAAGGAAAAGGTTCCTGATGATGTCATGGATGAAGTGCTGGCTATTTTGACTGCCATATTTGAACCTTGAACAGGTTGGGAGATAAAAGCGTTCTGCCCCTGTTTTTGTAATGATTAATGACTGATACCTTGAGAATCGCATGTTAACGATTACCCGAAAAATTGAATTTGATGCGGGACACCGCATTCCAGACCACCGTAGCCAATGCCGGAACATGCATGGGCACCGTTATGTCCTGCATATCACTTTGGAAGGAAATCCTGTTGATCAGGATGGTCATGCTGCCAATGGGATGATTCTGGATTTCTCGGATGTGAAGAAACTGGCAGAGGACAATCTGGTATCAAAATGGGACCATGCATTCCTGGTCTATGAGAAGGATACGGCTGTCAGGAATTTTCTGGAGAGTCTGCCAGATCATAAGACAGTCGTTTTGGACAAGGTACCGACGGCAGAGAATCTGGCAGGCATCGCTTTCCATCTGCTGAAAAATGTCTATGCAGATTTTTATGGCAATGCACTGGCATTGAAGAAGGTCACAATTTATGAGACACCCAACTGCTGGGCAGAAGTGACGGCAGAAACAGTCGATGCGTGATGAGCTGTACATGCGTGAAGCATTGCTTCAGGCGGAATTAGCGGGAGCGACTGGCGAGGTGCCTGTGGGAGCTGTCATTGTCCAGAATGGCGAGGTGATTGCCCGAGGATACAATCGACCGATCACCACACATGATCCGACTGCCCATGCAGAGATTGTCGCCTTGCGCCAAGCGGCAAAGGTCTGTGGCAATTACCGTCTGCCGGACTGTGAGATGTATGTGACGCTCGAACCCTGCATTATGTGTATCGGTGCGGTGATGCATGCCCGGTTGAAACGGATTGTTTTTGGAGCAAACGACCTGAAGACAGGTGCTTGTGGCAGTGCGGTCAATCTGGTATCGGATACTTCCCTGAACCATCATGCAGAAGTTGTTGGCAACGTGCTGGCAGAACAGTCTGTTGCAGTCTTGCAGCAGTTTTTTTCAGCTAGGCGTGCAGAGGCAAAAGCAAGGAAACAGCAGAAGAAAATGCTTGCAGAGAATGGACTGAATATGTCCTCTTCGGATGCTGGCGGATCTACATCAAAATAATTGTTGATGAAAAATGTTCTGATAATGTTAGGGATGTTGACGGCTTGTATCATCACGGCCCATGCGGAAGAGTCTATCGTAGTTTCTCCGACCGCCCATGTAATAGCAGGACAGTCAGTGTCAGAACCAATACAGGAGCCAAGACCCATGGAAAATATCGGGATTGCAGTTGTTGCGCCGAGTGGCAGCGCTATTCCAGTACAGCGTTATGAAAAAGGAATGGCGGTTCTGCAGGACAGAGGTTTCAAGGTCACCAGCTATTATGATCCAGAACTGCATTATGAACGTTTTGCAGCAGCAGATGCCATCAGACTCCGCCAGATTAAACAGGCCTATCAGGATCCAAATGCGAAAATTGTCATGGCAGTGCGTGGTGGATACGGTGCCAGCCGTCTGCTGAAAGACTTGGATTTCCAACAGATGGCAGCGAGTGGCAAAGTATTTGTCGGTTACAGCGACATCACGGTTATCCAAATGGGATTGTTGAAATATGGAGCGGTGAGTTTCCAAGGACCGATGGTCTTCAGTGATTATGGACAGGAAGCCCCCAGCCGCTATACGGTTGAGCATTTTGAAGAAGTGCTGACCCACCCAACAACCACCCTGCGCTGGGTGGATACAGATAGTCCTGATATAGATGTCATTGGGACATTCTGGGGAGGAAACCTGGCGATGATATCGCATTTGGTTGGAACAAAGTGGATGCCTGATATTGAAGGGGGTATTCTTTTCCTGGAAGATATCAGTGAGCATCCCTATCGGGTGGAACGGATGCTGATTCAACTGGACGAGGCAGGCATCCTCAGAAAGCAGAAAGCAGTTGTCTTGGGGCGATTCACGGGATATCGGCTGAATGATGCAGATAACGGCTATGATTTTGATTCCATGTTGGAATGGATTAAAAGACGGTTGCCAGTTCCTGTGATAACAGGGTTGCCGTTTGGTCATACGAAAGAGAAGGTAACATTGCCTGTTGGCGCAAAAGCGCATCTCAAGGTACAGTCGGGTAGTGTAAAACTGCATCTGAGCGGCTATCCAATCATTAAACCGTGAACAGGTGGGGGAAAAAGGAGATAAAAATGCAGGGAGCAGTCAAGGAATTTCAATATGACCTGCCTGATATGCAGTCAGGTAAAAGGACACTTGCCAATGCTTGGGCACAAGTGCCCCGTGCGCTTTCCCGTGATGAAAAAGCACTTTACCGGGAAAAAATCAAGCGGCTTCTGAAAGAAAAAAAAGCAGTATTGGTTGCCCATTATTATGTGGATGGTGATATCCAGGACCTGGCAGAAGAGACAGGTGGATGTGTAGCAGACTCGTTGGAAATGGCACGATTTGGCAGGGACTGTCCGGCAGAGACACTGGTGGTTGCCGGTGTGCGTTTCATGGGAGAAACCGCCAAGATCCTGAGTCCTGAGAAAAAGATTCTGATGCCGACACTGGATGCTTATTGTTCATTGGATCTTGGCTGTCCTGTGGATGAGTTTTCTGCATTCTGCGACCAGCATCCTGACCGGACAGTGGTGGTCTATGCGAATACCAGTGCCGCGGTCAAAGCACGGGCGGACTGGATGGCGACTTCTTCCATCGGCTTGGAAATCGTCTCGCATCTGAAAGCGCAGGGCAAAAAGATTATCTGGGGACCTGACCGGCATTTGGGCAGTTATATCCAGGAACAGACTGGGGCAGATATGCTGCTGTGGCAGGGATCCTGTCTGGTGCATGATGAATTCAAGGGAGCAGAACTGGCATTGTTGCGACAGGAACATCCTGGTGCCAAGGTCTTGGTGCATCCGGAAGCACCGGCTTCTGTTGTTGAACAGGCTGATGTTGTGGGTTCAACATCGCAGATCCTGAATGCCGTGAAGACGATGGATGCAGATACCTTCATCATCGCCACAGATAAGGGTATTTTCCATAAAATGCAGCAGGTTTCTGACAAGACCCTGATTGAAGCACCGACAGCTGGCAATGGTGCAACCTGCAAGAGCTGTGCTCAGTGTCCATGGATGGCAATGAGTTCTTTAGAAAACCTTGCTCATGTGCTTGAGACAGAATCGAACGAGGTTTCTGTCGACGAAGACATCCGGAAGAAGGCGTTGATCTGTATTGAACGGATGCTGGATTTCTCGGCGGCATTGAAGAAAGCAAAAACCAAAGAACAGGAACTGACATCAGGGATGGGATGCGCATGAAGCAGTTCGAATCGTTGCCGATAGAAAAACTTCGGCAGGAGGTGGTCGCCAATGTCAAGGCGGCGTTGGCTGAAGATGTCGGAACAGGCGACTTGACGGCTTCGTTACTGCCAGCAGATGAAACAGCTGTTGCACGGTTGATTGTCCGTGAGCAGGCGGTGCTGTGTGGTGTTCCCTGGTTTGATACTGTCATGGCGATGGTGGATGACAGTATCAAGGTGGCATGGCGGTATGCAGAAGGGGATGTGATGCAGGCGGACAGCGAGGTCTGCCTTCTGACGGGGGGCGTCCGTTCCCTATTGACAGCTGAACGGACCGCCTTGAATTTCCTTCAACTGCTGTCTGGTGTGGCAACAGCAGTCAGGGAATATGTCGATCTGGTCAAAGGAACATCAGCAGGCATTTATGACACCCGGAAAACGATTCCAGGTCTGCGGCTTGCGCAGAAATATGCAGTCAGGGTAGGTGGCGGTAAGAACCAGCGTTTGGCATTGTATGATGCCATCCTGATTAAGGAAAACCATATTGCAGCAGCAGGGGGAATTCCTGAAGTTCTGGCAGAAGCGGCAAAGCAGCATGGTGTACCTGTCCAGATTGAGGTGGAAACAATTGAACAGTTGCAGGAAGCTCTTGCAGCAGGTGCTAAATCTATTTTGTTGGATAATTTCTCATTGGAGATGATGCGTGATGCAGTCCAGATAGTACGGACTGGGCAGACAGGCGTAGTTCTGGAGGCTTCTGGAGGCATCAACCGAGAAACTATCCGTGCAATTGCAGAAACCGGTGTAGATCGGATTTCTATTGGAGAATTGACCAAGTTTGTAAAAGCCACAGATTATTCGTTAAGGATTGTGGATTGATCTGCCATGATTGTCCATTTGGATTTCTGCATGATAGACTGCGCTCAATCCAAGGGACAACTTGTTATCCCTGCAGAAATACGGAAAAAATTGTCTATCGAAAGCGGAGATAAACTTGCAGTTTATGCATCCGATGATGTCATTATGCTCAAGCCTATCAGGATGCCAACAGTGGAAGATTTCATGAAAAGTATGAATGAAGCACAGGCTTGGGCTGCTTCTGTTGGGTATCAGGAATCGGATATCAATAACCTTATCAAGGGAGCCAGGCAGAACAAACACTTATGAAAGTCATTATTGATACAAATGTTGTTGTTTCTGCCATTTTCTTTGGAGGAAATCCAAGAAAAGTCCTGGAAGCAGTTATCAAGGGAAATCTGATTGTCTGCGCTTCGCCTGAAATTATTTCAGAATACGAAGAATATTTGCCGCAGAATTGAATGTATATGAGCCGAGAGTTGCCGTGATTTTGAAGATGACAAGTTTCTCTTTTGTGCCTTGGATGCCAATGCTCCTTATATCATCAGAGGAGATAACGATTTTCTGGATATGAAACAGTATAAGAATGTTGAAATTATTACTGTAACTGATTTCTGCAAGCGGTATTTTATATCCTGATTAAGAAATAAATTATGATAATTTAATATTTAATAGTCATTAGGTTATTGCGGATTATTTATAATTCAATTTAACTTGATTTAATGAAAGTCATGTGAATGGAAAACAACGATATCATCATAAAAAAAATTGGTTTGGCGAAACAGCGTGTCCAAGAAGCTTTTCAGGAATATGCGCTCAATCAGGCTGTTCTGAAGGAAAAGATTGAATGGAAAGACCTGACTGAATTCCTGACAGCCTGGCAGGAAGAATACAACAGCCAGGCAACTACGCTGGAAAGCAAGGACAAACTGTTCCAACTGTCTTTATTGATCAGCAATCTGGATATCCAGTTGGATATGCTGCGTGTCATGAAAGGGTGGCAGAAGCTTCCAGAAGGTTCTGCCGAGGTACCACTGCCAGCTGAATTGGAAATCATCCAGCAGACGGTTTCTGCCATCTAACACAGCCAAGCGTCTTTTTCAGATGAGTGTCCGCATCCAATCAGAAGATTTTGACTTGTCCACGGAAGTTGCCAAACTGCGGGCAGCTTCTCCGGCAATTGGTGCAGTTGTCTCTTTTCTGGGTACAGTGAGAGATATCCAAGGTGATGACAGTAGCAAGGTTTTTTCATTGGAGCTGGAACATTACCCAGGCATGACAGAAAAGGTCTTGCAGGCACTGGAAACCGAAGTCAGGTTGCGCTGGCAGATTGAAGAGATGCTGATTATCCATCGTGTCGGCAAGCTGAAGCCTACTGACCAGATTGTCTTGGTGGTGGTTTGTACCCAGCACCGCCAAGCAGCTTTTGAGGCCTGTGCCTATACGATGGATATGTTAAAGACACGGGTACCGTTCTGGAAGAAAGAAGGCACTGATAAAGGCAATCATTGGGTTCAGGCAAAGCATTCAGATGATGAGGTTGCCGCTGAGTGGGCAAAGAAAAAGAAATGATAAAAAAAAGATCTGTCAATATGCTCCTGCTTGATGAGGCTGTAACAGGTCGTATTAGAGCAGGTATTGCTAATTGGACTGGAGTTGTTTTTAAAATTCCTAGAATATATTTGAGTGAATCAAGAAATCGTCCTGAACTTCAACAAACGGGTGTTTATTTGCTGTTTGGTGAGACCGATGGCGATAAAGATGGCTGTGTTTATGTCGGTCAAGCATCTGAGAGAGCAAATGGAAGCGGTATTCTTGGACGTATTTTCGAACATGATAAAAATCCAACTAAGAATTATTGGCAAGACGCAATCATTATTACAACAACAGATAATTCGCTCGGTGCAACTGAAATAACATACTTGGAAAGTCAGTTACATGCCTTGGCTAAGCAGACAAATCGCTACGATGTCATGAATGTCAATGAGCCAACTTCAGGGAACGTCACTGAAACAACAGAAGCAGAGATGTCTGCCTTTTTAGAAAATGTCATAGTCCTTGTTGGAATGCTTGGGCATCGGGTTTTTGAACCACTTACTAAAAAAGAAGATACATCACGCACTACATTCTATTTGCAAATGTCAGAAGCAGATGCAAGGATGCAGCAGACAGATGAAGGTTTTGTTGTTCTTGCTGGCAGTAAACTTAGCTTGAAGAAACATCCTAGCTGTCCTCCTGGTATTCAACAGAAAAGAAATGAAATGACTTTAGCAAAAATAATTAGTGAAGATGGAATTTTACAAGAAGATCGATTATTCAAATCTCCCTCTGGTGCATCGATGTTCTGCCTGAATCGTCCTTCAAATGGCAAGATTGATTGGAAAGACAAACTTGGTAGACGGCTTGACGCTTATCTAAAAGAAAACTGATAAAAATATGAATAAACGCGGACT
>JBJEXA010000089.1:0-3208 GCA_051885335.1 Oxalobacter sp.
CAGCACCCACTGCCTTGAAGACAACCAGGCCATTGCCGCCCAATACTGGTCTGACCGTTACTATCAGATGGGAGAAAGGATGGCTGACGCCATCTGAAACCACTTTCCCTGACTGGCTGAACCAGCACCGTTCCCTAGCCCTGCTGGGACTGCTGGGCAGCCTCTGCCTGTATTTGCTGGGATGCTGGTTCTTCTTGTACCGCAAGCCGAAAAAACAGGTGATTCCCCTGTTCTCGCCCCCAAAGGGCCTGACACCAGGGCTCGTGGCATGGATGAAAGACAAGACTTTCACCCCTGTCATGCTTCAGGCTGACCTGATCTGGCTGGCAGTGAATGGATTTGCAAAAATGAACCTCTCCGATCCTGACAATGTGCAGTTCATCCAACAAGCTGCCCCTATCACAAAAGACAACTGGATAACCCGTACCTGCCATACCATCTGCCATTCGTTCTACCAGACAGACCGCGTCATCCTACTGGGACGGGATGGGAACCATCCTTCACGTTCCCTTTCCAATGCCTGGGAAGTGGCTAGGAAATGGTATAAAGGCGTGGTTTCCCCATTGACAAAACACGCTTTCCTGCCTGGTCTGATTGGGCTGGCTATCTGGGGATATGGCTTTTACCGCCTGTTGGATCATATTTATCAGCCGGGCTTTGCCAATAAGATGGCACCTGCTGATACCATCATGCTTCCTGGGTTTTACTTTTGTTTTGCCGTTTATATGGTCTATTCTGCGATACAGGGACACAAAGGTACCCGATACCGGAGTACCTGGCATCGTACCATCAAACCCACCATCAAATGGGGAGCGGCTGCATTGGCAATGGCCAGTGGCATTTACCTGCTCAACTTCGACTGGCTGTTCATCATCACCTTCTTGGGGATTGCCCTGCTGCCGATCCTTTTCATTCAGGCCTTTGCCTCCCCTTTGACAGAAACTGGTCAGAAAACCGCTGACCAGATTGAGGGGTTGCGCCTGTACATTACAACAACAGAAGCAGAACGGCTGACAGCCATCAATGCCCCCGATGATACCGTTGAGAAATATGAGGAACTGCTGCCTTATGCGGTTGCACTGGGCTGTGCCGACACCTGGCAGCAACGTTTTGAACCCTTGCTTGAACAACTGGATTACCGTCCCAGCTGGACAATGATGAAAGATACCCTGACGGCGTCATCTTACCGCAACATCGTATTCAACAGCCTCATCACCGAATCGCCAGCGGTCAATGCCATCCGTTCCGCCATTGCTGAAAGCGAATCTTCACGTTCTGGCTCTTCTGGCAAATCCGGTTCCAGCAAGCGGATCTGGTAACGGTTCAGATGGCAGGGAGGGTATCGATAGCAGGTAATACCTTTAAAGAAATAACCTTACAATATCCTTTTCATATTTAAACACTATTCCTTCGATAGCTTTTTACGAGCATCATCAATCTTTTCACATAAGAACTGGATACCCTGCACCATACGTGGCCCTGGCCGACTGATCAAATCAGAATCCATCGCATACAGGCTGTGTGTCCGAGTGGCATTCAGCTTCGGAAAATGTTTCCAGAGCCCCAAACCATATTCACCGCTCATGCCCCCTGTACTGACAATGACATCAGGATTCCGTGCCAACACCGTTTCGACACCCAGAATAGGTGCCAATGCGTGGATGTCATTGAAAATGTTCTGCCCACCACAAACCGAAATGGCCTCATCAATGATCTGTGTTCCGCCAATGGTATAGAGTGGCCGGTCATAAATCTGATAGAACACCCGCATTTTCCGGTCTGCCTGGTATTGATGCCTGAGTGCATCCAACTGGTTCCGCCATGCTTCCGCACGCTTTTCCCCTTCTTCTGGATGCCCTGTCAGCACGCCCAGCTTCTGCATATCCATTGGAATATCTGCCAGTTTCTTCGGATGCGTGCGGTAGATGGGAATCCCGGTACGAATCAGTTCGTCCACCTGACGGGAAGCACTGCCACTCGGCCATAAGACAATCAGATCGGGCCGATGACTGATAATCTTTTCAATATCCAGTTGGTGGACATCCCCGACTGTCGGCAGATGCCTGGCTTCCGCTGGATAATCGCTGAAACGGGTCGTCGCAATGACCTGCCCGCCTGCACCGATGGCGAAAACCAGTTCTGTCGTATGGGGTGACAGCGTCATGATGCGCTGTGCAGGCCGATTGATCGTGACCGTATAACCATCACCATCAACGACTTGGATGGCTTCCTGCTTTGGACTTCCTGTCTGCTGATGGTCTGATGTACAAGCGGTCAATGAAAGGATGACAAACAACCCGTTGAGGACTGTGAACCGTCTTATCCATCGTACAACAGTCATTCATCCCTCTCAGACAGCCACAAAAACCGTTTCACTGCCGTAGGGCACACATTTGACCGGACAATGCAAACACAGGGAAAGATATTCCTCCGTCATCATAGCAGTCCTTTCTCCAGCACGCCATCTGCCATCCCCATTGAGCAACAGCACATGGGTCGCCGCCAGCCTTGCCAGATTGAGATCATGCACAATCGTCACCACAGCACGCTGCTGGGCTGCCTGCTGATAGATGAACCGCATCAAAGCATGCTGATGCGACAGATCAAGCGAAGTTGCCGGTTCATCCATCAGGATCAGTGGGGTATCTTGGGCAATCAATGAGGCAATCGCCACCCGCTGGCGTTCGCCACCAGACAATGTGCGGATATCACGGTCACAGAACGCCATCAAATCCATCTGCTGCAAAGCTTTTTCTGCGATTGCCATATCGTCCCTGTCTTCCCAAACTCTACCATGATGAGGGAATCGGGCAGCAAGGACCGTTTCAAAGACCGTCCATCCAAAAGCATCAGACTGACTTTGGGGTAGCCACGCCCGTTGCTGAGCCAACTTGACAGGTGCCAGGTCATGCAGGGCAATACCATTGAGGGTAACAGTTCCCTGTATTGCAATACCGGCTGCCTGTTGACTGTTGAGACCGGCCAATGCCCGCATCAATGTTGATTTCCCAACGCCGTTTGCCCCATAGATGAACCAGCTCTGTCCTGCTTCAATAGTCAGATTGAGATCCGTCACCAACGCTTTGTCAGCTGTACAGATGGAAAGGTTTTGGACAGTCAGCATCATTGCCCCCCTTTTCTCAGTTGGAACAGGAAAACCGGTGCGCCGATAATGGCAGTCACAGCACCGACCGGCAACTGGATTGGA
>JBJEXA010000090.1:0-3203 GCA_051885335.1 Oxalobacter sp.
GCCAGATCTATCATGCCGGGCGCATCTCCCACTCTGCCCTTCATGGTGGACTGCCTCCGCAGGCACCTTCTGCCCTCATCGCAGAAAACACCAAATGCTTCATCCGAGGTGAAAACGGTAATCTGAGCTTCGTGCCGGTTGAAACGCCAGAAGCCGTCTCACTGGATGAAATCAAAATCAACCTTCAAGACTTCCGCAAGGCGGCAGAACGTGCTGTAAGAGCTGGTTTTGACCTGCTTGAAGTCCATGCCGCCAATGGTTACCTGCTCCATCAATTCCTAGCAACCAACACCAACATCCGTACCGATCAGTACGGTGGTTCCCTTGAAAACCGCGCCCGCCTGATTCTTGAAGTCTTCGATACCTTCGTCAGCGTTACCGGTGATGGCAAGGTTGGCATCCGCATCTCCCCGAACTTCAACATCAACGGCATGGCAGATGCCGAATGGGAAGCCATGACCTTTTATCTGATTGAACAGCTGAACAAACGCAATCCGGCATATCTGCATATCGCAGAACCAAGCTGGGTTGGTGGTAAGCCATTCACCGATGCCTTCCGTGCAAAAATCAGACAGGCATTCAAAGGTAAAATCATCCTGGCTGGCAGTTACACCCCTGAACTCGGTGAACACGTCCTTCAGGCAGGTTATGCAGATGCCATCGCCTACGGCAGAAGCTTCATTGCCAACCCCGACTTCGTCGCCCGTGTCAGACAGAACGGTCCTTACAACGGGCTGGACAAGAAGACCATCTACCGCCGGGGCATGGAACATGGCTATCTGGACTACCCTGTCTTGACCGAAGAACAGAAGAAACATGTCTGACAGGTCAGAAAGTCAGTTCACCTTTATGGTTGATGCAGTGGATTTTGAGGGGTTTCTCCCGGGAAACCCCTTGACGGAACTCATCAAGGATATCTGCCAATGATATACTGTCCAGCCCGTGTTGAATCCGGTTGGAAATCGTCTTCCAGACAGACTGGGTTTCACAGACAGACTGCCTGGGACAATTGTTCGATTTGTTGCCAAAACAGACAACAAACCGGACACCGCTGTCAAACAGCTTGATCATTTCACCAAGGCTGATGTCTTCAATACCGCGGAGAAGCCGGATACCACCATTCGCGCCGATGATGGCATCCGTAATGCCATGCTTCTTGAGTTCAGCATGGACATGCTCAATCACCTTGCTGCTGACATTGATCCGTTCTGCCAACGCAGTGATTGAAAGCGGCGGTTTCACCTGATGCAACTCGTAAATCAACCGGATTGCATAGCGTGTGTTGGTGGAAAGTATCATTGGCGAGAAAAGAAATAACCTGATCTTGCAGGGCATTTTACACGAACTGAACCGTTTTATTATTTGAGAGGTTTTAAATCAATGAGACTTGGCGATTACTTCAAACGGATGAAAGGTGGTCCGCGCACACTGGCAGGACCACCCGTCTCAGAACTGTGCTTTGCCTGGATAGGTGGTTTTCTAGGCATCTTTGGCGTCTGGTGGCTCAACCATTTCATGGGCATCCAAGGTAACGAGAACCTCTATCTGATCGGTTCATTCGGTGCGTCTGCCGTGCTGATTTATGGCGTACCAGGCGGTCCCCTTTCTCAACCCCGCAACATCATCGGTGGTCATTTCATCTCAGCCATTGTTGGTGTTGGGGCTTATATGATTTTCCCAGACAACATCCCATTGGCAGGCGCCGTGGCTGTAGCAACCGCCATTGCCGCAATGATGGCAACCATGACCACCCATCCCCCCGGTGGTGCGACCGCCCTGATCGCCGTCATCA
Organism: Oxalobacter sp.; assembly: GCA_051885335.1. Lineage (GTDB taxonomy): Bacteria > Pseudomonadota > Gammaproteobacteria > Burkholderiales > Burkholderiaceae_D > Oxalobacter. The sequence continues at coordinate 1,793 of JBJEXA010000090.1, forward strand.
GTGGCGATGCCGTCCATAACCTGGGCTTCATGTATGCCCTTTCTCCAGTACTGGTCGGTACCATCATCATGACCGCTGTTGCCGTCATCGTGAACAACTTCTCATCGAACCCAAACCGGCATTACCCGAAGTATTGGATTTAATCGGCAATCAACAGCAGAATGCCGGGGAAACCCGGCAGCAGTCCTCTGTACACTGTTTTAAATCATTGAAATTGTTGTTAAATACTTGATTTACCCTTTAAAAGGGATAAAATGATTTTTATCTGCTACAGAGGTTAAACCATGAAAATCACAACAACGAAAGTATTGGCAACCGCACTGAAAGATTACCGCAAACGTAACAACCGGACACAGCAGCAGGTTGCTGACCTGGTTGGTATCAAACAGTCCACGGTATCAGCCTTTGAGTCTTCTCCTGATAAAGCAAAAGTGGAAACATTTTTCAAAATCCTTGCCTCGCTGGGTCTGGAACTGCATCTATCCGAAAGACTGGCTCCTAAAACTTCATCTGGATGGCAGGAAGAATGGTGAAAGAAAACCATCCATCGCATATCAGGTATTTCGAATCTCCTGCCAAATTCCCGCTAAATGCAGTAGAATACGCACTCTTCCAGTACCAAGGTGGCGAAATTGGTAGACGCACCAGATTTAGGTTCTGGCGCCGAAAGGTGTAGGGGTTCGAGTCCCCTCCTTGGTACCACATCAGATACAAATACCGCCACATGACCGGCAACAGGACACCCTTCCACGCCCTTGTCCCGTTATGGCTTTTCTGGGGCTTCAACTTCGTTGTAATGAAAACCGCCAACGATTTCTTTGCCCCATCCCTCTTTGCCGCACTCCGCTTCACTTTGGGTGCCTTGATACTCTTAGCAATCGTCCTTGTCCGCCGCAGTCCCTTGCCCCCAAAGCACTTATGGCCATGGATCATCCTGACCGGTGCCATGCAGATTGCCTTCTGCAACGTCGCCATACAGGTCTGCCTCAAGTACATCGGTTCCGGACTGATGGCGATCCTGACCTACAGCATGCCGATATGGGTGGCTATCCTCGCAAGGATATTCCTGAAAGAAAGCCTGACCTTCAAGAAAATTGCTGGGATTGCCATCAGCTTCACAGGCATCGGCATCCTGATGAATATTGAGGTTTCCGGAAATTTATGGGCGATACTCCTGGGCATTTCAGTTGCGGTCATCTGGGCAATCTCAAGCATCATCATGAAAGCAAAACTCATGGCATGTGACATAATGTCGCTGACAGCATGGCAGATGACGGCAGCCGCTGTGACCCTTATCGGTTACACCATAATAACAGGAGCCTTCGATGCACAGTGGACGCTTCTGTCTATCGGCTGCGTCGCCTACAACGGCATCCTCGCCTCAGCCATGGCTTTCCTGCTATGGTGTTAT
>JBJEXA010000091.1:0-3201 GCA_051885335.1 Oxalobacter sp.
AACGTCATTTCTGTCAATGTTCCAGAAGACAATCCGGGTTATCAGAAACTCCAGCAGGCACTTGCCAAGAAAACTGAAATGGAAATCATTGGTTTCAATTATCAGCAGGAGCGCTCGTTCGATGTCATGCAGACCGCAGCCGGAAACGAAGGCAGTGCAGGTGGCATGATGGGTGCTGGCATGGGCATGGGCATGGGCATGGGCATGGGTATACCCATGGGCAATATGATGGGTAATATGGCTGGTCAGATGAGTATGGGCAACCAGCAGCAGATGGTGCAACAGATGCCTCAACAGCAGCCGGTGGGACAACAGATGGGACAAATGCCGCAGCAGCAGACTGCACCTGCGGCTGGTGTAAACTATCAGGATAAGATTCAGATACTCAAGGAACTGGCAGAACTGAAAGCACAGGGTATCCTTACAGAAGAGGAGTTTGCCGCCCAGAAGAAACAGATTTTAGGTTGATATAAAAGCATTCCGGTCTTTGCGTACAACCCAAAAAGGTACGCCAAAGGGTTTTCAGTCGTCAAGAACACAATTTTTGAGGAGCAAAGAAATGCGTAACCGTATCCCTATGTTTATTGCCGCAGCTGTTGCTTTCGCAGTTTCTATCGTGATTCCATGGTTGGTCATTCCGACTGACATATGGCATACCGCCATCTATGCCAGTGTTGTCCTGCTGGCGGTATCAACTTCATTGATTTTCATCACGCCTATCCTGTTTGGCAGCCGCGGCAATGCGGGCGGCATTGCCGCTATTGGTCCATCATTCATACTGATTGTCCTGATGAGTGTCTGGTCTTTTTGGATCCTCATCGCATCGGTGACAGTGTTACCGGAACAGTGGGTCTGGGCAGGTAATATCGTGACGGTTGCTATCGGTGTCTGGGGCTTGTTGGCTATCAATGCAGTGGTTTCTCGTGCCAACCATGATGCCAAGCGGCATGCAGACAGCCGGATTGAATGGAGCTGCATGTGCCTGCTGCTGCAGAAGCGTTCTGCTGATGATGGCTTGAAATCAACCTTGAAACAGTTGTCTGATAAGATCCGCTTCAGTGCTTCCAGTATGGATAACGTTGCAAAGACAGAAGAATCGGAAATTGAAACCATCATCTACAATACCTTGCCGGATGAAATCGGCAAACCTGCCGGTATGTCACTGGCAGATTCCTTGGTCAGCAAGATTGAAGAACTGTTGTTGAACAGGAACCAGAAACTGCAGATTGCACGTTCAAAATTCTGATGGATATGCCGGATATTATTCCGGCATGCCATTGCATAAAAAGGAAACAAACTTATGGAACAGTCCCAGATACCACAATATTCCTGCACAGCCTGTGGTGCAAAACTTGAATACGCACCAGGTGCACAAGCCTTGCAATGTCCGTATTGTGGTGCCAGGGTTGATATCGCAACAGGCAAAGAGACTCCGCATTCCAATGATTCGCGGTATGTCGTCCCAATGACGATTGACCGGCAGAAACTGCAGAATGCTGCTTATCAGTATATGTTTTCCCAAGAGGATGCGCCTGATGACATTCTGGATTATGCGACTTTCACTAAGACAAAGCTCCGGTATGTTCCCTGCTATGTCTTCAACGGACATTACCAAGCTGTTTGGACGGCATCGTTTGGTTATGACCGGACTGAAAGCTATATGGTGGATGGCAAGATACGAAGCCGCACCGTGACAGACTGGCGACCTGCCAATGGTCAGGATATGGGTGATTTCACGGTCATATCTTATGCAGGCGAACAGATGCCATCAGAAGTTGTTGCGATGGTTGAGAAGCCATCTGGCTTAGAAAACATGAAGAATTACGATCCTGCCTATCTGATCAATTCTGAGGTTGATGAGTTCAGTACAACTGCCGAGGAAGTCTATCAGCGGGATGGCGAGAACAAGGTCAATGCAGTCATTGAACAAAACATCTATAGACATGCCCAAGGGGATCGTCAGCGTGACTGGAACTGGCAAAGCCAGATTGAGAAAGAATCCGTGCCAGTGCTTGTGCCTGTTGGTCAGATGACCTTTGAATATAAGGGCAGTGAATATACGGTTTGGTGTGATGGGACTGATGATGCTCATTTTGCCGGTGACAAGCTGCCTGTTGATACAGAACGCAGTAAGAAAATCCATATGGGACATATCCCATGGGTCGGTACATTGATTGGTGCGGCTATCGGTTATTTCATATTCAAGGAAACATTCACTTGGTGGGCATTTGCCATTCCGGTTGTCGTCATGTTTCTGTTCTGGATTCTGCGCTGTGCCAGCATCAAGGGTTATTCCCGCAAGCTGAAGCAGCGCAGCCTGACCAATTATCAGATATCCAACAACATTTCTAATGAGGATGCTGAATCAATATCGAAGAATCTGAAGACACCGGATAAACCGCTGTTGCTGTCGTTGACAGCTTATGATTTGGTTATCCTGCCATTGTTGCCTTTGGTCTGTTTTGGCATTTCCTGCGGGTTGCAGAACGCTTTTCCGGGCAAGTCTTCTCCTGTTCCAGTCAAACGTGTCAAAGCGATGGCACCGCCAAGTAGCAATAATGTAAATGTCAATTCCCTGAATGCTGCGAATACGTCTTCACAGGGACTGTCAGCACAGCAGAATCTGGACTCAGCAACGCGTCTTAACAGGCTGGCAGACCAGAAATTCAACGAAGCATGGCGACAGATACCTTCTGAAAAACGGACAGTACTGGCATCCAGAGTCCAGAATGTCGGCAGGCAGATTAATGAGTTCTGTACCAGGATGGCAGCGAATGTATCTGATACAACAACCCAGAAGACAGTTTATCTGACCTGTAGAGCACAACGCGTTGAGAAATTAACGGTTGAACTCCGTCAGTTTGCCCCTTGATTTTTAAAAAATCGATAGTTTGAAAGGTACGCCAGAGCTAGAGAATGGTTCTGGCGTTTTTTCTGTAATCTGTGGGAAAAACCTGGTGCAGATTCTGCAACTTGACAGGGTATAATCAATATAGACTTTCTGATTGATTATCCTCTCAGGATAAACACCCATCACCAGAAGAGAAAGGCAATGAGATGATGGACGTACAGCAACAGAATTCTTATCTTTTTGCAGGCAATGCGTCTTATATCGAAGCTCTGTATGAATCATGGTTGGAAAATCCTGCTTCGGTGCCGGAAAACTGGCGGGATTATTTCAGCAGTATCCAGGCATCTCCT
>JBJEXA010000092.1:0-13635 GCA_051885335.1 Oxalobacter sp.
GCCTATAACATCGCCCGTTTCACTGCAGAAGATGAGGCGGCGGGTTTGCCGGAACCAGAACTGCTGGAACATCATCCTCAAGACCTGTCACTGTATTACCGTTGGCAGATTGATGCTGGGCAAGCGGTTGATCTGGCAAAACGCTGTGAGCAGGCGTCGTTTGATGTGGACAGCCGCATCTCGAACAGCGAAGGTGCCAATGTCCATGTTACCCATGCGCATTTTGTTTCAGCCAGCAGTGATGGATTCCTGGGCGGTTACCCTTATTCCAGCCATTCCCTGTCCATTGCACCGATTGCTGGCAGTGCAGACCAGATGCAGAGAGATTACTGGTACACTGCCTCCCGCAATCCTGATGAACTCAAAACACCGGAATCGGTCGGTCAGTATGCGGCACAACGGGCATTGTCCCGGTTGGGTGGACAGCGTATCACCACCCGGAAATGTCCAGTGCTGTTTGAAGCGCCAATGGCGACTGGGTTGATCAATGCCTTCGTTCGGGCGGTTTCAGGTAGTGCTCTGTACCGCAGATCCAGTTTCCTGCTGGATTCTCTGAACAAGGCGGTTTTCCCGGAACATATCAGCCTGCTGGAAGAACCGCATCTGATTGGCGCAATGGGATCAGCCCCTTTTGATGATGAAGGTGTGCGGACCAAACGCCGTAAAGTGGTTGATGCCGGGGTTGTTCAAGGCTATTTTCTGTCGTCCTATTCCGCCCGTCGCCTGGGCATGAAAACCACGGGCAATGCCGGTGGATCGCATAATCTGATTCTGTTCTCCAGCAAGACAGCTCAAGAAGACGATTACGAAGCAATGCTCCGGAAAATGAATACTGGTCTGGTGGTGACAGAACTGCTGGGACAGGGCATCAACTTTGTGACCGGTGACTATTCCCGTGGGGCTTCTGGTTATTGGGTGGAAAACGGGGTAATTCAATATCCTGTACAGGAAATCACCATTGCTGGTAACCTAAAGGATATGTTTGCCCATATTGTAGCGGTCGGGGCAGATGTGCTCATTCGTGGTGCAAAACAGACGGGTTCTATCCTCATTGAAGAGATGACTGTGGCAGGTGCTTGAATCAGAAAAGGTATGAAAAAATAAAGAGCTGTCCTAGATAACTAAGCTATTTCTTCTCTAGCCTATTGTTTTAAATGCCTTAATCAGACAATGGATCACTGTGATTAAAACGCCATTCATACTCCTTCAAAAACAGGTGGAAATGGTTCCTCGGAATGCCATTGAACTGCTTCAGACGGCGTTTCGCCTGGCTCCAGAAATTCTCTATACCATTTATGTGGTTCATCTTATCAGCAAAGCTCTGGCTGTGGTTGATTCGGAAATGCTTGAATTCCGATGAGTCCAAAACATCATGGCTCTTGTAAGCATCCGTATAGATGATGCTGAATGCGTGATTGAAGGTTGCTGGCTTTTTATCCCCCCCCCGACTCTCAGCCTAGCTGGGAGTCGGGGGACAACAAGAAAAACGGCAACCCTTTCCAAGGATGCCGTTTGGGTTGCAGGTGTCTGTCGTCAGGTTACATGGCAGCGAGTTTCGCCAGCTGGTCGTTGAGTTTTTCCAAGGTAGCGGAATAATCCTGCAGACGGGAACGTTCTTGGGCAACGACTTTTTCCGGTGCCTTGGAAACGAATTTTTCATTGGCGAGTTTGCCATTGATTTTCTGGATTTCGTTCTCAATCCGGTTTTTTTCCTTGTTCAGCCGTGCTGTTTCAGCAGCGACATCAATTTCAACCTTGAGCATGAGTTTGAGGGTGCCGACAACAGAAACCGGTGCTGGTGACTGTGGCAGCACTGGCATGATGTTGACATTCTCAAGTTTGCCCAATGCCTTCAGGTGCGGGATGAAGGATGGGATGTTGCCGGCTTCAGGTGCTTCTATGAACAGTGGAACCCGTTTTGCTGGGGAGAGCTGCATTTCACCGCGCAGGTTGCGGGTACTGTCAATCAGCGCCTTGCATTGCGCCATCCACTGGTCGGCTTCTCCGTCGATTAAGGTCGGGTCAGCTTCAGGATAGGACTGGAGCATGATGGTTTTACCGGATACGCCAGCCATCGGTGCAACAATCTGCCAGAGTTCTTCGGTGATGTATGGGATGATTGGATGTGCTAGCCGGAGGATTTTCTCAAGGACGTTGAGCAGAGTGTAACGGGTTGCACGTTGTTGGGCTTCGTTGCCTTCTTGAATCTGGACTTTCGCCATTTCAACATACCAGTCACAGTATTCGTCCCAGATGTAACGGTAGATGGCATTGGCTATGTTGTCGAAACGGTATTCGGCATAGCCTTTTTCAGTTTCCATAGAAGTACGTTGGAACAGGGATTGAATCCAGCGGTCGGCAAGAGAGAACTCCATGGTCTTGTTGTCGCCGAAACCGCAGTCTTGGCCTTCGGTATTCATCAGAACGAAGCGGGTTGCGTTCCATAGTTTGTTGCAGAAATTGCGGTAGCCCTCGCAGCGGTTCATGTCGAAATTGATGTTACGTCCCAAAGAAGCGTAGCTTGCCATGGTGAAGCGCAGTGCATCGGAACCGAACGACGGGATGCCTTTAGCGAATTCCTTACGGGTCGCCGTGGCAATGGCTTCAGCTTTCTTCGGGTTCATCAGGTTTTGGGTACGGTTCTTGACCAGGGATTCGACATCGATACCGTCAATCAGGTCGATTGGGTTCAGGGTGTTGCCCTTGGATTTGGACATTTTCTGACCCTGTGCGTCACGGACAAGACCATGGACATAGACGACCTTGAATGGGATCTTACCGGTGAAGTGCAATGTCATGATGATCATGCGGGCGACCCAGAAGAAGATGATGTCGAATCCGGTGACCAGCACGGAGGATGGCAGGAACAGGCGGGATTCAACGGTATCTTCCGGCCAGCCGAGGGTGGAGAACGGTACCATCGCAGATGAGAACCAAGTGTCAAGGACATCCAGATCACGTCGCAGAGTCTTGTTGCCCGCCTTTGCTTGGGCTTCGGCTTCAGTGCGGGCAACATAGATGTTGCCTTCGTCATCGTACCAGGCGGGAATCTGGTGTCCCCACCAGAGTTGGCGGGAAATGCACCAGTCCTGGATGTTGTTGAGCCACTGGTTATAGGTGTTGGTCCAGTTTTCAGGCATGAACTTGATCTCACCATTGGCAACTTTCTCAAGTGCGGCTTCGGTTAGGGATTTGCCTGGGAAATAAGCGCTTTCCGGTGCTGGTTTGCTCATGGCGACAAACCATTGGTCAGTGAGCATTGGTTCAATGATGACACCGGTGCGGTCACCACGTGGCACCATGAGTTTATGCGGGTCGATGCGGACAAGATACCCTTGGGCTTCAAGGTCGGCGACAATCTGCTTGCGGGCGGCGAAGCGGTCCATGCCCCGGTAGGCTTCAGGACCATTTTCGTTGATTTTGGCATCGAGTGTGAAAATGTTGATCGGTTCCATGTTATGGCGTGCACCGACAGCATAGTCGTTGAAGTCATGTGCTGGAGTGATTTTCACGCAGCCTGTTCCGAAGTCTTTGTCAACGTATTCATCAGCAATGACAGGAATCTGGCGGCCGGTCAGCGGCAGGATGAGCATTTTGCTGACAAGACCGGTATAGCGTTCATCCTCTGGGTTGACAGCAACGGCAACGTCGCCAAGCATGGTTTCGGGACGTGTGGTAGCAACGGTCACAGAACCGGACCCATCGGCGAATGGGTAGCGGATATGCCACATAAAGCCGTTTTCTTCTTCAGAAACGACTTCGAGGTCGGAGACAGCAGTACCAAGGACAGGATCCCAGTTGACAAGGCGTTTGCCCCGATAAATCAGTCCTTCTTCGTAGAGCCGAACAAAGACATCGGCAACGAGCTTGGAACGGTCGGCATCCATTGTGAAGTATTCACGGTCCCAGTCAGGAGATGTGCCCATGCGGCGCATCTGACTGGTGATGGTGGAACCAGAATGTTCTTTCCATTCCCAGACTTTTTCTAAGAATTTTTCACGGCCAAGGTCGTGGCGGGAGATTTTCTGGGCATCAAGCTGGCGTTCAACGACGATCTGGGTGGCGATGCCAGCATGGTCTGTGCCTGGAATCCATGCGGTGTTGAACCCTTTCATGCGGTGGTAACGGACCAGACCGTCCATGATGGTCTGGTTGAAGGCATGCCCCATATGCAGGGTGCCGGTGACATTTGGCGGTGGCAGCTGGATGGCGAAAGAAGGTTTGCTTTCATCGAGGGTGGCACGGAAGTATCCGTTCTTTTCCCATGCGTCACGCCAGCGTTTTTCAATTTCTAATGGTTCAAAAGACTTGGCCAGTTCCATAATACAAAGATAATTTTGCTGAAAATCAAGAATATCGTTCAAAAAGTCTATTATAATGGGACGTTGATGGAGACGCATCTGAAAGATGCCGTTATAATTTCTCCGTGCAGTACAATCAGAATGCTAGGGGTTCTGGTCAATATGGGGCCGGGCGAGATTACACCCTCTGAACCTGATCTGGGCAATGCCAGCGAAGGGAAGCGTTAACATGATGCAGTATGGTCATGCCATAGACCGGGATTCCCAAGCTGGATTGATGAATGAAAAGCTGAAGGAATCATATGAGCGACAAGCAGAAATTCTTATCCGCGACCGCAAAGGTTGATGCGGCGGCGGTTCAACCTTTCCCCAATTCGCGCAAAATCTATGTTACGGGTTCCCGCCCGGACATCCGCGTGCCGATGAGAGAGATCACGCTCTCTGATACCTCCATCCTGTTTGGTCAGGAAAAGAATCCACCGATTTATGTCTATGACACCTCTGGTCCTTATACCGACCCGGATGCGAAGATTGATATCCGTTCTGGTTTGCCAGCCATCCGTACCGCCTGGATTGAGGAACGGGGCGATACTGAGGAATTGGATGGGCCGACTTCTGAATACGGCAGAGTACGTCTGGCAGACCATTCGCTGGATGAGTTGCGTTTCAATTTGACCCGTAAGCCACGTCGTGCGAAACCGGGCAAACGCATCACACAGATGGATTATGCAAGGCGTGGCATTATCACGCCGGAAATGGAATATGTCGCCATCCGTGAGAACCAGCGCCGTGATGAATATATCAAGAGTCTGAAGGAATCAGGTCCAAACGGAGAAAGGATGGCGAAGATGATGCTGAAGCAGCATCCTGGTCAGCCTTTTGGGGCAAACATTCCTGAAACCATCACGCCGGAATTTGTCCGTGATGAGATTGCCCGCGGTCGGGCGATTATTCCGGCGAATATCAACCATCCAGAAGTCGAACCGATGATTATCGGTCGTAATTTCCTGGTCAAGATCAATGCGAACATCGGTAATTCCGCATTGTCTTCCGGTATTGCGGAAGAAGTGGATAGCTGACTTGGGCAATTCGCTGGGGCGGCGACAATGTGATGGATCTTTCCACTGGCAAGAACATCCATGAGACCCGTGAATGGATTGTCCGCAATTCTCCAGTCCCAATCGGGACGGTGCCAATGTACCAGGCACTTGAAAAGGTCAACGGGATCGCCGAAGACCTGACTTGGGAAATCTTCAAGGATACCCTGATTGAACAGGCGGAACAGGGTGTGGATTACTTCACTATCCATGCTGGTCTGCTGAAACGGCATATCCCACTGACTGCAGAACGTATGACTGGGATTGTATCCCGTGGTGGTTCGATTATTGCGAAGTGGTGCATGACGCATGACCAGGAAAGTTTCATCTATACTCATTTTGAGGAAATCTGTGAAATCCTGGCAGCTTACGATGTGGCGATTTCTTTGGGCGATGGTCTGCGTCCAGGTTCTGGCTACGATGCGAACGACTCCGCCCAGTTCGGTGAACTGCATGTGTTGGGTGAACTGACTGAGGTGGCATGGAAGCATGGTGTTCAGGTGCTGATTGAAGGTCCTGGTCATGTGCCGATGCATATGATCCGCCAAAATATGGAAGAACAGCTGAAGCACTGCCACGAAGCGCCTTTCTATACGCTTGGACCATTGGTCACTGATATTGCACCAGGTTACGACCATATCACGTCTGCAATGGGAGCCGCTTTGATCGGCTGGTATGGTACAGCAATGTTGTGCTATGTCACACCGAAAGAACATCTGGGTCTGCCGGACAAGGATGATGTGAAGGAAGGCATCATTGTCTATAAGATGGCGGCGCATGCAGCGGATTTGGCGAAAGGACATCCTGGTGCAATGATCCGTGACAATGCGATGTCGAAGGCGCGTTTCGAGTTCCGTTGGGAAGACCAGTTCAATATCGGTCTGGATCCTGACCGTGCACGTGAATATCACGATGAAACCCTGCCGAAGGATTCTGCAAAATCAGCGCATTTCTGCTCAATGTGTGGTCCGAAGTTCTGTTCGATGAAGATTTCCCAGGAAGTCCGCGAATATGCGGCAAGTAAGGGGCTTTCGACAACGCTGGAAGAGATTCCAGAACGCACGATTGAATTTGTGAAGTGACGGGACTGGGCGATGGAAATTAGATTGAATGGTGAGAACCATCAGGTGAGTGACGGCATTACCCTGCAGGCATTGGTCGATGAGCTGAAGGTGCCGAACCGTGCGATGGCGATTGCGGTGAATCGTCGGGTTGTCACCAAGACGAAATGGGCAGAGCATGTCCTGCAGGCGGGGGATGTTGTCGAACTGGTACGTGCCATTGGTGGTGGCTGATTCTCTGGTCGGAATATAAAAGGTATATGGGAGCATCTGCTCCTGCTTGGAGTCTGAATTGGAAAGAGGAATTGCAATGAGTAAAGAAGATATCGGTTTGACGATTGCTGGCAAGACTTACAAATCACGCCTATTGGTTGGCAGTGGCAAATACAAGGATCTGGAAGAAACCCGTCTTGCAACGGAAACGAGTGGTGCAGAAATCATTACGGTCGCTATCCGTCGTGTGAATATCGGTCAGGATCCGAACCAGCCGAACCTGCTGGATGTTGTTCCTCCGACCAGATACACCATTCTGCCAAACACCGCAGGTTGTTTCAATGCAGAGGATGCTGTTTATACATTGCAGCTGGCACGCGAGCTACTGGATGGTCATAAGCTGGTGAAACTGGAAGTGCTGGGCGATCCGAAGACGCTGTTCCCGAATATGCCGGAAACCCTGAAAGCGGCAGAACTGCTGGTGAAGGATGGTTTCGACGTGATGGTTTACTGCAGCGATGACCCGATTCAGGCGAAGATGCTGGAAGACATCGGTTGTGCTGCTATTATGCCATTGGCTTCCTTGATCGGCTCCGGGATGGGTATCCTGAATCCTTGGAACCTGTCGCTGATCATTGAACAGTCCAGAGTGCCTGTTATTGTCGATGCAGGTGTTGGTACAGCTTCTGATGCAGCGATTGCAATGGAATTGGGCTGTGATGGTATTCTGATGAACAGTGCGATTGCACTGGCGCAGGATCCTATCCGTATGGCACGTGCAATGAAAGCTGCTGTTGAAGCAGGGCGTGATGCGTTTCTGGCTGGTCGTATCCCACGAAAATTCGCCGCTTCGCCATCTTCTCCAATGGCAGGCCGTATCGTTTCTTAAGCGTTTTTTAATGCCCTCCTTCTTGGAGGGCATGTTTTTATCTTACGTCATGGAGCGTTGCACAGTTTCCATGATATGTCATGATGATGGAAGCCATGGAACGGAATACACGCCCTTGTGTACTGGTTTTTGCTGGTCTTGACCCAAGTGGTGGAGCAGGGATTTCTGCGGATATTGATGCTGTTGGTGCTGTTGGTGCCCATGCGTTGCCGGTGATTACCGCATTGACAGTGCAGGACAATGACCGGGTTTATGCGGTGAATCCGGTCGATGCGTCTGTCATTGCTCATCAGGCAAAGGTGTTGATGGATAAGATTCCTGTGGCGGCAATCAAGGTCGGGATTGTTGGCAACAGGGAAAATGCCTTGGTGATCCGTGAGGCGGTTGTTCATCTTCGGCGGGAAAATCCGTCCCTGCCGGTCGTATTGGATACGGTGCTTGGCAGCGGTCATGGCTTTGCTCTGACGGATGGTGTGCCGGAATATGCGTTATCACCGTTGATGGGCTTGGCGACAGTAGTGACACCGAACCTTCCTGAGGCGAAACGGCTGTACCCGAAATCCGATGATATACGAGAACAGGCGGTTTACCTGATGGCGCAGGGAGCAAAGGGCGTATTGATCAAGGGCGGTCATAGTGATGAGCCAGATGTTGTGGTCAACCATTGGTTCGGCAAAGATGATGAGAAGCATTGGCAGTGGCACCGCTTGCCTGGAGAATTCCATGGAACAGGCTGTACATTGGCTTCCGCCATAGCGGGATACCTGGCGCAGGGAGTGCCTGAAGAAGAAGCTATCGAAAAGGCGCAGCAGTGGTGCCAGCATGTGCTGGAACAGGCATTCTCGATTGCGGAGGGACAGCTGATACTTGGACGGCATGGCTGAGAAGACCGTGCTGGACAGTTATTTTTGAAAGGAAAGAAAGGATGAAAGGTCTTTATATTGTGACACCGGATTGGGACGATACCGCCAAGCTGGTTGATGTGACTGAAAAAGCATTGAAAGGTGGGGCACAGATTGTGCAGTATCGTCATAAGACGGCTGGTCCTGAACAGCGTCTGGAACAGGCAAAGGCATTGCAGGTGCTTTGCCGTCAGTATAACCGTACCTTCATCGTCAATGATTATGTGGATCTGGCGCTGGAAATCGGTGCAGATGGCATCCATGTTGGTGGGACGGATGCGCCTGTTGCGAAGGTTCGTGCAGCAGTGGGACCGAACAAGATTGTCGGCGCCTCCTGCTATGGCAGCTTGGTACTGGCGAGTAACGCTGTCAGTGCCGGTGCCAGTTATGTGGCATTTGGTGGATTCTTCCCCTCTCGCGTGAAAAAGTATCCTGTCACAACCCCTCCAACTGTTGTTGCTGATTGGAAGAAGGAAAATCCAGCTATGCCAGTTTGCGTAATCGGTGGCATGACTGCTGAGAATTCCGCTTCATTGGTGAAACTGGGCGCGGATATGGTGGCCGCTGTAAGCGGGGTCTATTTCCAGGACGATCCAGAAGCCGCCGCAAAAGAATACGTTGCGATGTTCAGCTGACATCAGCAGGTTTCAGTGAAAACCGGCTCCTTCGTCAGAAGCCGGTTTTTTGTTTTTATCAGAATGCTCCGTAAAACTGTGCCCTTGATTCTTGATTTCCAGGTTTGCGTCAATACGATTTCCTGAGATTGGTTTGCGGAAACAATTGGCACAGGTTCCCAGTGCCATGTCGTTCCTGTTCGGGTTGTGCACAGGACAGGCCTTATTTTTCATGATTGTGTGTAACCTGCCCCCTCCCTTACAGTATCTAATCTGCTGTTTTCTTCCAGCTGTATGAACTCGAAGATGGAATAAGCGTCTATCAATTCTTAAGGGGTGCTTTTGGAATCCAAACTGCGGATTCTCCCCACAATGCGGTCAAGGAGGCGGTTCTTCCTCAATAAGGGCGTATGCGTGAAGCGTAATTCAGGGCAACGAGGTACCGAACCGCCTGTTTGACTTTTATCCATTCCGTTTATCGATAGCTTTACTGCTCAGACTGATGTCGAGATTGTTGTTCTTTCCTGTTCATTTCCCGTCTGCCTATCTGTTGCTGACAGTAGCGTGTGTTCATTCAAATGCGGCATTGCCTTTCAGGAATGATGGGGCTATCCGTACCAGTTTGCAACCACAATCACCAGCACTCTTGAGGGTATAGTGGGCTGTACCTGTTTTCATGGACACAGAGATAAGATAACCATGAAACAGGAGCGGTTATGACAGAAAGAACGAGATACAGCAGGGAATACAAGGAAAAAGCCGTGCGTTTAGTAGTAGAGCTGGGCATCCCTGCATCCCAGGCTGCACGGGACCTTGGCATCAACGGCAACATGCTCAGGCGCTGGATCAGGGAATATGAGGCATCCAGCGAGGGGGCATTCCCAGGGCGGGGCAAACCCAGACCGGAACAGGCGGAAATCAGACGCCTCCAGAGGGAAGTCGCCAGGCTGAAGGCAGAAAGGGACATCCTAAAAAAAGCCGCCGCATACTTTGCGAAGGAATCGGTTTGAAATTCCGTTTCATCGCAAGGCACCGGGGAGTATGGGGCATCAGGCTTATGTGCAGCACACTCGGTGTATCACGTTCAGGCTATTACGCATGGCTGAACCGTCCCCCGAGTAGCCATGACAGAGAAGATGAAATCCTTGGAAGAGAAATACGCCAGAGCCATCTGGACAGCGGCAGGACATACGGGGCACGGCGCATATGGCATGAGCTTCTCGAAAACGGCTATTCCTGCGGCCTCCACCGTGTCGAACGGCTTATGAGGGAACAGGCATTGAGGTCACGTCCACGCAGGAGGCAGCCAAGGGACCATGGCAGGAGGAGCCTCCTTGCACCGAACATCCTTGACAGGAACTTTGCCGCCACAGGACCGAACCAGAAATGGGTCAGCGACTTCACATACATCCCCACAGCAGAAGGTTGGCTGTACGTTGCGGCGGTCATGGACCTGTTCTCCAGGCGCATCGTTGGATGGTCCATGCAGTCAAGGATGACGAGCACCCTGGTTTCAGATGCCTTGATGATGGCGGTCTGGCGCCGGGGCAAGCCTGTCGGCCTTGTGCATCATTCGGATCAGGGGAGCCAGTACAGCAGCATCGTGTTCCAGTCACTGTTGAGGCACCTAGGCATCACATGCAGCATGAGCAGGGCTGGCGAGGTTTGGGATAATTCAGCGATGGCAAGCTTCTTCTCGACACTGAAGGCAGAGAAAATCAGGGGGAAATTCTACCGGACCAGGAGACAGGCGAAACAGGAGGTTTTTGAATACATCGAATGCTTTTATAATCCCAAGCGCAGGCATTCGACCTTGGGCTACATCAGTCCGATTGAGTATGAGAACAGGCGGATGTGCGCTTAACTTTGTGTCCACTAAAACGGGGACAGCCCAGTGTCAGCCTGTGGAGAGTCCGTGAGACCTGGGGGAATATGAGGTTGGTTCGTAGCCGTAAAATTCCCCATCATGGGAATCCGAGGCAAAAAACAAGCGCTGAATCCTCTGGGCAGTCTCGATGAAGCAGGAACCCACTGAGGGGATGCAGTTGTAGCCTAGTAGGAACCTCCAGCATTCATGCTGGGGAGGGCGTCAAAGCAGAGGTGATGAAAGCCTTGCGACAGCTTCAAGGAACCTTGCGATAGGTGGGAGTTTCCTTTGTTCAGGGACCAGTTCTGCTGAACCAAGGTCTTTGAGGAACTGTTCTGCAAGTTTATCAGTCAACGCTTCTCCGTAACCAGCAATACAGATTTCAAAATTCAGGCGGAAGCTACGGTTGTCGAAATTTGCGGTGCCGATCAGGCAGTATTGCCGGTCGATGACAATGGTTTTGGAATGGAGCATCCGCTGGTTATATTCCCAGATTTTTATACCGGCAGCCTTGAGTTCACCGAAGTAGGAGCGGGCGGCGTAGGTGACCAGTTTGGAATCGCTTTGTTTTGGAACCAGCAGGCGGACATCAACGCCACGGAGTGCTGCATTGGTCAATGCGAAAAGGGTTGGTTCGGTCGGGACGAAATAAGGGGTAGTCAGCCAGACCCGGTGCTGCGCTCGTTGGATGATGGTTAGATAGAACCGGTGAATAATTTCCCAGGGGTTGTCAGGTCCAGAAGGAATGACCTGCACTGGAAAAGGACCAATTGGATTGATCGGAAAATAACGCTTGACATCTGGGATATTCTGAACACGGGTGGCATAGAACCAGTCTTCCAGGAAGGTCATCTGCAACCAGTGGACAGCATTGCCAGTCAGTTTAAGGTGGATGTCATGGTAGGCATCATCTGGATGAATGCGTTCATCTTCCTCATCGGTGATATTAAGCCCGCCGGTGAAACCAGTGTTGCCATCACAGATGACGATTTTGCGGTGGGTTCGGAAATTGACCATCGGTTTGAAGAGCTGGGACAGATGCGGTTTATGAAAAAAGGCAAACTGGGCCCCGGCATCCAACAACGGCTTGAGGAAACGGGATTTCAGGTTGGATGACCCCAAACCATCAGCAAGCAATCTAACCCGGACTCCTGTTTGGGCTTTGATAATCAACAAGTCACGCAGGATAGTACCGATATGGTCCGGTTCGAAGATATAGTATTCCAAGTGGATATGGTGCTTTGCCTTAGCAACAGCGTCAAGAATGGTGGTATAGGTCTGTTCACCGTCAACAAGAAGTTGGAGATCTTGGGCTGATGTCAATGGATAACCGGTGGTTTTTCGGACGAGTTCTGCGACATGCCCCACTTCTTCGGGATGCTCGTTGATTGTCAGTACCGGGATATGTCCTTGCAGATAGTCGGAATGCTCTTTCAGGGAGGTCCTAGGAATCAAACGCTTAAACTGTTGCTTGATCAGTTTATGGGGGCCCAGGAAATGGTAGATAAGGAATCCGATATAGGGCAGGAATGCCAGGGCAAGTATCCAGCCAAGCGTGGCGACGGGCGAGCGTTTCTGGAGGATGATCCAGATGGAAAGGAAGATGATATGCACTAACCATGCGACACCCGCCAGTTTCAGGACTGTCATGGTGGTTTCAGGAATTTCCAGTGTCCAACAGAGGTCAAGCATGGGCAGAGGTCTTATCAGGGATTTCTGATTGTTGGGTCAATCATACACTGATATGCGTTTACAGGTGGCGGGCTTTCTTCCGGAGGATGGTTTTAATTTTAATAGGGGAAGGCGATGAAGACGGCAATGGATGCGGATAGCGCATCCATACAGACAGAAAGGAGACTGTCAGGAGTTGAACCAGACCTTGGCGTAATAGTAAAGCCCCACGATAAAGAAGAATATGGCAATGCAGAAAAGACCTGTGGCGATTTTGCTGCGTTTTTTGGGCTGGTTGTTTCGATTGCGGTTCATGTCAGTTCAGTTAGGTTAGGATTGGAAAAGGTCTATGGAAGACAGTATCTGAAGGGAATAGTAGCGTTTTTTCTGCCATAAAGACAGGGACTTTCGGATTTTTCTCCAAGGTATCCAGGGCAGATTCCGATATAATATTAGGCTGAATTTTGTTAAGGAAACAGACTGGGAACATCTGGCATGTCAAGGCAGGATGTTTTTGCTGAGTTGACCATTCTGCAACAGTGCTCAGAAAGATTGCCAGAGCTGTTGACATCAAAAAATTGTTTCGGCATAATGCTGAATTCCTGCGGAGAGGTGGCCGAGTGGTTAAAGGCAGCAGACTGTAAATCTGCCCTCTTATGAGTACGATGGTTCGAATCCATCCCTCTCCACCACAGAATATAAGTTGAAGTGAAAGCGAGCGCGGGTGTAGCTCAATGGTAGAGCCGAAGCCTTCCAAGCTTAAGACGAGGGTTCGATTCCCTTCGCCCGCTCCATTTGAACTGTTGGAGTTTTTTGTTGCCCTTGTAGCTCAGTGGTAGAGCACTCCCTTGGTAAGGGAGAGGTCACGTGTTCAATCCACGTCAAGGGCACCACCGATTTCTCGATGGTTGTTTTTTATGCCGCGTACTGCGGAGTCTTGATGTTCTCTCATATTTAGGAGCTGGAAATGGCAAAGGAAAAATACGAACGTACGAAGCCGCACGTTAACGTAGGGACCAT
>JBJEXA010000093.1:0-3151 GCA_051885335.1 Oxalobacter sp.
ATGTCCAGGTGTTTACCCGTGAAGGTCTGGAACGTGACCAGCGTGCGCAGCAGATCATTGATGATGAGTTGAAACGCTACCGCATTGATCTGAATGACCAGTTGCGTATTGTTGAAGGAGATGCTTTCCAGCGTCTGAAACGCCAGTTGATTGGCCAGAAGGTGAATGGTGGCCCGAACAAACTGCCTCGTGGTGCAGAGATTACCGAGGAATATCTGGATAATCTGGAAAAATATTTCTGGTTTGATATCCGTCCTGCTGAAGAAGAGGTCGCCAATTCCCTGGAAGCCATCAAGGAATCCATTGAGGAAAAACGCCATCAGTTCGATTTGGCGTTTGAGGAAAAACGCAAGAAACTGACCCAGGGCGATGAACTGCAGCCAGGTGTCCAGAAGATGGTCAAGGTCTATCTGGCAGTGAAACGCCGTTTGCAGCCTGGCGACAAGATGGCTGGGCGTCATGGCAACAAAGGGGTGGTTTCCAAGATTGTGCCAATTGAGGATATGCCTTATATGGCGGATGGTACGCCTGCGGATATCGTGCTGAATCCACTGGGTGTGCCTTCCCGTATGAATATCGGTCAGATTCTGGAAACCCATCTTGGATGGGCATCGCATGGTCTGGGGTTGCGTATCGGTGAAATGCTACAGGCGAAACGGACCGTTGAGGATATTCGCGGGTTCCTGAAACAGATTTATCAGAGCGGCGAACGCCCAGAAGATCTGGACAGCCTGACAGATAATGAGATTCTGGCTCTAGCGGAAAATCTGAAAGATGGTGTTCCGTTTGCAACGCCGGTTTTTGACGGCGCAGAGGAATCTGATATCCGCCGGATGTTAGATCTAGCCTATCCAGATGACATTGCTGAAAAACTGGGTCTGACTGAAATGAAGAATCAGGTCAGGTTGTATGATGGTCGTACAGGTGAGGCTTTTGAACGACCTGTTACCGTAGGTTACAAGCATATGCTGAAGTTGCATCACCTTGTCGATGATAAGATGCATGCACGTTCCACCGGTCCGTATTCTTTGGTTACCCAGCAGCCTTTGGGTGGCAAGGCGCAGTTCGGCGGTCAACGTTTCGGTGAAATGGAAGTCTGGGCGCTGGAAGCTTATGGTGCTTCTTATGTCCTTCAGGAAATGCTGACTGTAAAATCTGATGATGTCACCGGCCGTACAAAGGTTTATGAAAACCTGGTCAAGGGTGAGCATGTCATCGATGCAGGAATGCCTGAATCGTTTAATGTTCTGGTTAAGGAAATCCGCTCACTGGGGATCGATATCGATCTGGAAACCAACTAAGCAGATAGGATCAGAGATCGGACACGGCGCATGGCCACTGTGTCCGATGCAGGATTATTGGCCGTCATTCACACCACTGGGAGTGAACTATGAGAGCACTGCTCGACCTTTTCAAACAAGTTCAGCAAGATGAACATTTTGATGCCATCAAAATCAGCTTGGCATCGCCTGACAAAATCAGGTCATGGTCATACGGTGAGGTTAAGAAACCGGAAACAATCAATTACCGTACATTCAAGCCGGAACGTGATGGTCTGTTCTGCGCGAAAATTTTTGGACCGATCAAGGATTACGAATGTCTCTGTGGCAAATACAAGCGCCTGAAACATCGAGGTGTTATCTGCGAAAAATGCGGTGTTGAGGTTACGCTGGCAAAAGTACGCCGTGAACGGATGGGGCATATTGAGTTGGCTTCTCCAGCTGCCCATATCTGGTTCCTGAAATCCCTGCCTTCTCGTCTGGGTATGGTCTTGGACATGACACTGCGCGATATCGAACGTGTCTTGTATTTTGAAGCATATGTTGTTACGGATGCCGGTATGACCCCGTTGAAACCGGGGCAGATCATGTCTGAGGATGACTATTATGCAAAGCGCGAAGAATTTGGCGAGGACTTTTCTGCATCCATGGGTGCGGAAGGCATCCGTGAACTGCTACGTTCAATTGATATTGACCATGAAGTGGAAATCCTTCGTGAAGAACTGAAGAGTTCAAAATCTGAGGCAAAGATCAAGAAATTTGCCAAACGTCTGAAGGTATTGGAAGCTTTCCAGCGTTCAGGCATCAAACCGGAATGGATGATTATGGAAGTGCTTCCGGTGCTTCCGCCAGATTTGCGTCCATTGGTACCATTGGACGGTGGCCGTTTTGCAACTTCAGATCTGAATGACCTGTACCGCCGGGTCATCAACCGCAATAACCGTCTGAAACGCCTGTTGGAACTGCGTGCGCCAGATATCATTACCCGCAACGAAAAGCGTATGCTGCAAGAAGCAGTTGATTCTTTATTGGACAACGGTCGTCGTGGCAAGGCGATGACCGGTGCCAATAAGCGGCCACTGAAATCTTTGGCTGAGATGATTAAGGGGAAGGGGGGCCGTTTCCGTCAGAATCTGCTGGGTAAACGCGTTGACTATTCTGGTCGTTCCGTGATTACGGTTGGTCCTCAGTTGAAGTTGCACCAGTGCGGTCTGCCAAAATTGATGGCATTGGAACTGTTCAAGCCTTTCATTTTCCATCGTCTGGAAGGTATGGGGCTGGCAACCACCATCAAAGCAGCGAAACGTCTGGTCGAAATGCAGGAAGCCGTGGTCTGGGATATCTTGTCAGAAGTCATCCGTGAACATCCTGTCATGTTGAACCGCGCACCAACTCTGCATCGGTTGGGTATCCAGGCATTTGAACCGGTCCTGATTGAGGGCAAGGCAATCCAGCTGCATCCATTGGTCTGCGCCGCATTCAATGCTGACTTTGACGGTGACCAGATGGCAGTTCATGTTCCGCTGTCGATTGAAGCCCAACTTGAAGCCCGTACTTTGATGTTGGCGTCCAACAATGTATTGTTTCCATCCAATGGCGAACCTTCTATTGTGCCTTCCCAGGATATGGTGTTGGGGCTGTATTACGCAACCCGCGAAAAGATCAATGGCAAGGGCGAAGGGATGTTCTTTGCAAACATCAGCGAAGTGCAGCGTGCCTATGACAACAGGGTTGTTGAACTGACTAGTCGTGTTACTGTGCGTATGCCGGATTGGGAGAGGGATCCACTGACTGGCGAGATGGTCAAGAAGATCAAACGTGTTGAAACCACGGTTGGCCGTGCATTGCTGTCTGAAATCCTGCCGGAAGGA
>JBJEXA010000094.1:0-3120 GCA_051885335.1 Oxalobacter sp.
TCTTTTCATTGAACAAGGCAACATTGGAAACATGGATCGGCATCAACTTATCCTCAATGCCACCAGTTGCGCCCGTCATGGGATTTGGCTTGATGGTCTTCTTTGCAATATTGACCCCTGCAACGACAACACGGTCATCAACAACACGTTCAACCTTGCCCCGTTTTCCCTTGTCTTTCCCGGTCAGCACGATCACTTCATCGCCTTTGCGAATTTTCTTCATATCCCCCCCTCACAGCACTTCTGGCGCAAGCGAAACGATTTTCATGAATTTTTCGGTACGCAGTTCACGGGTAACCGGCCCAAAAATACGTGTTCCGATAGGTTCGAGCTTGGCGTTCAGCAAGACCGCTGCGCCTTCATCGAACTTAATCAGTGAACCATCAGCACGGCGCACACCTTTGGCAGTACGTACGACAACCGCATTGTAGATTTCACCTTTTTTTACCCTGCCACGAGGAGCAGCACTTTTTACTGTTACTTTGATAACATCGCCGACCTGGGCATAACGGCGGTGCGAACCGCCCAGGATCTTGATACAGAGCACTTCGCGAGCACCCGTATTATCGGCCACTTTTAAACGGCTTTCTGTCTGAATCATAATTATTTCTTTCCCAACTTAATTCACCAGTAACCTGATGATCAGTCTTGGTCCCGCCAATCCACAAAGGATTGATTGGGTGTAGTGAAAAAAGGACTCCACTCAGAATATGAGCGAAGTCCTGTATTATTACATCAAGTAGGATGACTTGCAAGTATTATTAGATAATCTGTGCAACCTCAACTACTTTACTGAGTACCCAGGATTTGTTCTTGGAAATAGGACGGCTTTCCTGAATCTCAACGGTATCACCTACCTTGGCCTGATTGGTTTCATCGTGCACCAGATATTTCTTGGAACGGCGGACGATTTTCCCATACAGAGGATGTTTGACACGGCGTTCAACTAAGACTGAGACAGTCTTATCCATCTTGTCTGAGACAACCTTGCCAACCAGCGTACGCTTAAGCGCTGTCTTTACCTGATCGTTCATTATGCTTTACCTTTTTCAGTCAGAACTGTTTTAACCCGGGCAATGTCTTTCCTGACCTTCTTCAACTGGGAAGTATTTGTCAGTTGCTGGGTTGCAAGCTGCATACGCAGGCCAAATTGAGCTTTCAGGAGACCATTCAGCTCTGTCTTCAGTTCGGCTTCACTTTTGGAGCGCAAATCAGATGCTTTCATGTTTCCTCCTTATCACTGCCCAATCTGGCGGACGACAAACGTGGTTGGCAAAGGCAGTTTCGCAGCAGCAAGCCGGAAAGCCTCCCTTGCCAGCGCCTCATCAACGCCGTCCATTTCATACAGAACCTTGCCTGGACGGATTTCTGCAACCCAGTATTCTGGATTACCCTTACCGCTACCCATACGAACTTCAGCAGGTTTTGAAGAAATCGGCTTGTCAGGGAAAACTCGAATCCAGATGCGCCCCCCTCTCTTGATATGACGGGTCATTGCACGTCGGGCAGCTTCAATCTGACGGGCGGTCAGACGGCCACGGCCAACAGCCTTCAAACCAAAATCACCGAAAGAAACACTGGTTCCTTTTTCATGGGAAATCCCGGTATTACGACCCTTCTGCTCTTTTCTATATTTTCTACGGGATGGTTGCAACATAATTATTCTCCTGCTGTTTCAGCCTGTGAAGGTGCTGCAGCTGGTTCTGCACGGCGGGCGCGCGTACGCTTCGCATTGTCACCTGCTTCAGATCTTCTTACACGCTGTCTGCCAGGACGGTCATCACGTCTTGGGCCACGGCGCTTCTTGTCTTCGTCCGGAGCATCCAGTTTCGGAGCCTGACCATCCGCCAGACGATCGCCCTTGTAAACCCAGACCTTGACACCAATGATGCCATAAGTGGTCTGTGCTTCGGAAAAGCCATAATCAATATCAGCGCGGAGGGTATGCAGAGGCACACGGCCTTCGCGGTACCATTCAGTACGCGCAATTTCAATACCATTTAAACGTCCTGAAGACATGATCTTGACACCAACAGCACCAAGACGCATTGCATTCTGCATTGCGCGGCGCATTGCACGGCGGAACATAATGCGCTTTTCAAGCTGCTGGGTGATGGAATCGGCAATCAGCTGGGCATGGATTTCCGGTTTACGGACTTCTTCAATATTGACATGGACAGGAACACCCATGATATTAGAAAGTTCGTTTTTCAGGATCTCAATGTCTTCACCTTTCTTACCGATGACAACACCTGGACGTGAACTGAAAATGGTGAAACGTGCATTCTTTGCAGGGCGTTCGATGACGACCTGACCGACCGATGCGTTTTTCAGTTTCTTTTTCAGGTAGGCACGCGCCTGCAGATCTTCATTCAGCATACCGGCAAAATTGTTGTTGCCAGCGAACCAGCGTGAAGCCCAGTTGCGCGCAACTGCCAGACGGAAACCAGTCGGATGTATCTTTTGTCCCATCGTGACCCCCTCAGTCTCCGACTGTCACATAAATGTGACATGTCTGTTTGGTAATACGGTCACCCCGACCCTTTGCTCGGGCAGAGTAACGTTTCATGACAGCACCCTTTTCCACATAGATGGAGGATACTCTCAGTTCATCAATGTCTGCACCATCATTGTGTTCAGCATTCGCAATCGCGGATTCGAGCACCTTCTTGATGATTGCAGCACCCTTGTTAGGCGTAAATGTCAGGATATCCAGAGCCTGATCGACTTTCTTGCCACGGATCAAATCGGCGACAAGACGGCCTTTCTGCGCTGATAAATGTACGCCACGGAGAGAAGCTTTAGTCTGCATCTTAAATCCTATTTCTTAGCTTTTTTATCGGCGGCATGACCTTTAAAGGTTCTGGTCAAGGCAAATTCGCCAAGCTTATGGCCTACCATATTTTCGGAGATGTATACAGGCACATGCTGTCTGCCATTATGAACAGCAATGGTCAGCCCGATAAAATCCGGCATGATTGTTGACCGACGGGACCAGGTTTTGATTGGTCGTTTATCCTTGGATGCCTGCGCAGCTTCAACCTTGCTGATCAGATGGGCATCGCAGAATGGTCCTTTTTTTAATGAACGTGTCATTTGCTACCCTTTATTTCTTGTTCC
>JBJEXA010000095.1:0-3119 GCA_051885335.1 Oxalobacter sp.
GGTACCAGGGACGGTGGATTATACCGGGATGCCGGCGGCAAAAAAGGTGGTTCCCTACGAAACCAGAGGGCAATTGGAAAAATCAGGCAAGCTGAAAGGGCAGGAAATCCTTTGGGTGGATGATGTCATTGATGCGTTCTTTCTCGAAATCCAAGGATCGGGGCGTGTCTATCTACCCGAATCCAAATCCACTGTCAGGCTGGCATATGCCAACCAGAATGGCCGCCCTTACCGTTCCATTGGACGGTATCTGCTGGATAAGGGCGAACTGAAACCGGGTCAGGCTTCTGCGCAGCAGATCAAGCAATGGGTACGTAAGCATCCAAATCGCTTGAGGGAGGTTTTGGATGCAAATCCAAGCTATGTTTTTTTCCGCGAAGAGAAACTGGTAGATCCCAATGAAGGTCCAAAAGGATCACAGGGAGTGCCTCTCACGCCAGGGCGATCTATTGCGGTTGACCGGAAATATATCCCGATGGGAACACCGGTTTTCTTGGATACCACCATGCCGAATTCGCAAAATCCTTTGAGAAGACTGGTGATGGCGCAGGATACGGGTGGTGCTATTGCGGGGCCTATCCGTGCAGATTTCTTCTGGGGATGGGGCAGTGGAGCAGGCTCTATGGCAGGCAAGATGAAACAGAAACTGAAAGTCTGGATATTGCTGCCAAAACAGTCATAACATGATAGAAAACAGCAAGAATAATGACTGGTTTTTGTTGTTTCCGAAGAAGAAGTTTTTTGTCAAAAATACCCAACATCCTGCATTCCAAATGATACAAAGGCAAAAAAATTTTTTGGGAAAAATGCTTGCTATATAAACTATTGATTTTAAATAGATAAATTTTCTGCTTTTTTGGTGGGCAACCTGTTGGAAACCGCATGGATGCTATGTTTCAGCCTTGTCAACCCCAACTTTTCCACAATGTTGTCCACAGAAGTGGTGGGTAATTTAAAAGCATTATAAAAATCAAATGTCTAACACAGAGTTTTGAAAATTATTCTAGGTTAATGTCTTTGCATATTGTTCAGGTTGCGCTTGACGTACCCATTGACAAATATTTTGATTACCGTTATCAGCCCTCAAACCTTAGTGAGGGCATGCCGCTGGTTGGACAGCTTGTCACAGTGCCTTTTGGCAGGCGCTTGGAAACCGGTTTGGTGGTGGGGGTAAGTGATTCTACCGATGTGCCGTCTGAGAATCTGAAAGATGTCAAGCATTGTTACCGTAATATCCCTCTGTTTGACAAGGCATGGTTGGATTTATGCCGTTTTGCGGCATCCTATTACCATCGGACTTTAGGAGAAGTGGCTCTAAGTGTCTTGCCGAAAATGATTCGGCAAGGCAAACTGAAATCCATTGATAAGGCATTGCTTTCCCTTAATCGGGAAAAGGCGGGAAAAGAACCCGTCCCTATCAATGTGCCTGAACTCAATCCAGACCAGCAGCAGGCTGTTGATGCCATCATTCAGGCAAATGGTTTTTATCCCATCCTGCTTTATGGTGTCACGGGCAGTGGCAAAACAGAAGTCTATCTTAGGGCTGTTGCAGAGAAACTCCGTCAGTCACCTGATGCACAGGTTTTGTTGATGGTGCCTGAAATCAATTTGACCCCTCAGCTGGAAGCAAGGATCCGTGCCCGGTTTCCAACAGAAGAAATCACATTGCTGCATAGTCGGCTTTCTGAAGGGCAGCGTTTGAGGAACTGGCTTGCTGCTGTGGCAGGTTCTGCCCGCATTATATTGGGGACCCGCTTGTCCATCATGGTTCCTGTTCCAAATCTTGCTCTGATAGTCGTAGATGAGGAACATGATCCATCCTATAAGCAGCAGGAAGGGTTCCGTTACTCGGCTCGTGATTTGGCGGTATGGCGGGCAAATTATCTGAAAATTCCCGTCATATTGGGCTCAGCAACACCATCTCTTGAAAGCTGGCATCATGTTCAGACAGGCAAATACCAGCAGATGGTTTTGCCTGAAAGAGCAATGGAAAACGCATCACATCCAGCAGTTTCCCTGATTGATACATCAAAAGAACCAATGGTCGATGGATTGACCCGACCGTTGGTAGCGGCAATCCAAAAAAGGCTTGAAAAGAACGAGATTTCCCTGCTTTTCCTGAACCGGCGTGGTTTTGCGCCTGTTATCTCATGCAATGCCTGTGGTTGGATGAGTACCTGTCATCGCTGTTCTGCTTATATGGTCTACCATAAAGCCGACAGGGAACTCCGTTGCCATCATTGTGGCCTAGCCAGGCATGTTCCGAAAAGCTGCCCAGATTGTGGAAACGTGGATTTGCAGGCTTTGGGGCGTGGCACACAACGGATTGAGGAAAACATCAGGCGATGGTTTCCTGAAGCGCGTATCTTGCGGATAGATGCAGATTCAACCAGTCGTAAAGGATCCCTTCAGAAAGCATTGGATAGCATTTACCGTGGAGAAACAGACATCATCATTGGTACACAGATGATTGCCAAAGGCCATGATTTCCAGAATCTGACGCTTGTAGGTGTGCTGGATCCCGATACTGCCCTTTTTTCTCATGATTATCGAGCTGGTGAAAGGCTTTTTTCACAACTGATGCAGGTAGCTGGCAGAGCTGGACGCAGTGCCGTAAAAACAGATGCCAATCCAGCGCAGGTGCTGATCCAGACACGTTATCCAGAACATCCTCTGTATAAGGCAATGTGCCAACGGCGTTATGATGCTTATGTTGGAGAACTGATGGCAGAACGCAGGATGGCAGGGTTCCCTCCCTTCGGCTATCAGGCATTGTTGACTGCTGAAGCCAGGGATATCAACCAGGCAATAGCGTTCCTGCAAAAGGCAAAGTTATTACTTATTCATAGACAAGGCATCACAACCAGTGATGCCATCCCAATGGCCGTCATGCGGGTTGCTGATATTGAGAGGGCACAGCTGTTGGTTGAATCTGGTTCAAGACCTGCACTACAGGCAACACTTTCAGAGTGGCTGCTTCAACTGAAAACGGAGAAGACCTCTGTGAAATGGTCGATTGAAATTGATCCGTTGAGTATCTGAAGATGAAAAGAGCCCGCTTTTTCTGAACCCTACCCCAAAAAGTAGACCAGTTCATTATTCAAGTAGAAGGGCTATCT
>JBJEXA010000096.1:0-3103 GCA_051885335.1 Oxalobacter sp.
ATTGTCCAATGTTTCACCGTTCATGGAGATGCTGAGCAGTTCTGGTTCGGAACCCAGCAGCACCAGGCTGTGCTCTTCTGAATCAGGGTTACGGTACAGTGTGGTTGTCGCTGTGACGATGGTGTTGGATGGATTCAGGTCAAAATCAAGGTCAACATGGTCTGTCAGGAAGGCAGGAACCTTGTAGTCAAGACGGTAAACCGTTTGGATATTGGAAGCAGTCATTATCACTATCAGAAATCTATCGGGTTATAAAAGTAATGCCGAAACCATGTCAGGAATCCCCGACATTATCCATCAAATCCACCTGGTATGGACAGATGACTATAGATTGACAGAAGCAATAAAAACCCGTTAAGCAAAATCTACTTAACGGGCAGTATAGGGATTTTAAAGACCGGATTAGAAAGAGTATTACCTGTCATTTGATCAGATACTGGTCTCGGTTGACCGCATCTGCAATCCATTTTGGAGGTTTTCCACGACCAGTCCAAGTTCTACCGGTTGCAGGGTCACGGTATTTAGGCGGTACAGATTCGCGTTTTGCTGCAGATGATTTTGAAGATTTGCCCAGGTCTTTGATGGTAATGCCATATTCTTCCATCAGGGATTTAATCTGTGCAACAGCATTCGCGATTTCCTGTTTACGGACCTGTTCTGCTTGGATTTTCAATTCAGCGATCTGAGCTTGCAATTCCTGATAAGTTGCCATTATGTACTCCAGTTATTAAGAATGAGGATTCAGACTGAAAAATATTGTATACCACTTTTTTTGATAAATAAAGTTTTTTCAGAATTAAATCATTATTATTGTTGATATATTTCTGTATGGTTTTCAAACTTACTGTTGAATCAACGTATTAATAGCTATTTCTGTCATGCAATGGAAAGAATTCAAAATACAATTCAGATTGAAAAGATTAGAGTAAAGGTTGTTCCTTTTCAGCTAACCATTGGGCAGGAGATATTATCCTGAAAAGTCCCCGCTTCCTGTTGTACTTTGCCAGTTTCAATAATGCCTTGTCTTTTGAAAAAAGGAACTTGGCATTGGCATCGAAGGCTGTTTCCAGAAATTTCTGGTCATCAGGATCTGTGCAGATCGGCAGTAAACACTGATCTTTTATTTCAGGTTCAATTACGATTATAAAACGGTCGAAGCTGGTTGTTGCCTGCTTTTTTTCATTTTCGGTCAAAGCCAGTTTTGGATAATCAAGGACTTTCAGGAATTCATCACGGCAGTCAGCCCGGGTGACGGCAAGGAGTTTTCTGTTTTTCACAGCATCCAGCAACTGACAGGAGAGGGGATTACGGAATATGAAAAAATCCAGACAGATATTTGTGTCAAAAACAGCTGATGGCACAGTATTTTGGGTATCCATATTTTCCTGGTTCTCTCAATGGAAAGGGCGGCTGATGCAGAGATAAAGGATAAATACCTTAACCGTTTTCATGGCATATCAGCCTGAGAAGTTTTGATTTCTGTCATCAGGGCATCGATCCCCTTTGTTTCAAGCAGCAGAACCAGACGGCGGTGTTCTTTGACAGCCTGGTTCCAAGTTGATGAACGCCAGCAGGGTTGCAAATTGTCTTTCAAGCCAAAAACGGTTGTTTCAAACAAGAGTTTCTGCCCATTGCCGAAATGCCGATCCATCCCGGTGAAAATTGTGGAGACCTGTAAATCGCCGACTTGTTTCTGTTCAATGATGCGGTTCGTGGCGGACTTCATAAAGGCAATCCATTCTTCCAAAGGGCAGGAGACTGGTTTTTTCCCAACCAGTTTATAAAGATGACCATCAAGCAGGGTCATTGGATTGTCATTTAAGTCAGGGGCATTGACCATATAAAACTCCCTAAAAACAGAGGTATTGTAAACTAAAGCATTTATCATTGATACTTGATGTCACGGAAGCTTTTATAGGGGTCAACATTTTTCTGTGTCCTGAATATTTCCAAACATGCTTTTTAATAGCCGTACAAATTTTTCAAGGTAGGGATTGCTGTTTGTTTTTTTACAGAAGGCGCAGTAATTCTTGGTTATGGGATGTCCATTCCTCAATAATGGTATCTGCCGTATGGTGTTGTCATCATGTGAGGCGTTTCCGACTCTTTCTATTGGCAGGAAGCCGCGTTGGGAAGCAACCATGATGCGGGCATCAGAAAGAGTGTCGGTGCAGGGGAAATCGAGTTCCGTTATGTCATTTATATGAAAACCCTGAAACCTATGGATTGATGCTGACTTTTTTCCTGATGGCGGAAATCCCGGTATACCATTGGTGTTTAAAAGTTTCCTGACCGTTATAATGGGTGAAGTATTCTCCAGGAAGATTGTTGGAGGGTGCCAATTTGAAAGGAACCCATATGTCCGTTTATGAAAATCTGAAAAAACTCAATATCACATTACCGCCTGTTGCTAAACCTGTGGCTTCCTATGTCATGTATGTCCGGTCTGGCAATCTGGTTTTCCTGTCCGGTCATCTTGGCAAACAAGATGGCAAGCCACGTGTTGGTCAGTTCGGAAAAGATATCACCGTGGCAGAAGGGCAGCAGGTTGCCCGCCAGGCTGCCATTGATATGATTGGGACTTTGCAGGATGCTTGTGGTGGTGACTTGACCAAGGTCAAGCGTATCGTCAAGGTGCTTTCCCTTGTCAATTCCACACCTGATTTCACTGACCATCATCTGGTGACTAATGGTGCTTCTGACCTGCTGGTGGAAGTTTTTGGGGAAATTGGAAAACATGCCCGTTCGGCTTTCGGTGTTGCGCAGATTCCAACGGGTGCCTGCCTTGAGATTGAGCTTATTGCTGAAGTTGAATAAATTTCGGTGTTGAAGGGAGATATGCCCTGAAAGATTTTCTTTCAGGGCATTGATTTTATTTAAACCAGATCTTGAAGGAGATTGTCGGAAAAAAGTTCTGAATCCTGCTGCCCAGTCATGCTAATCAGTGACATCCTCAGGCAGCTGTTCCAAGCCAACTGGTGTGAAACGTGATTCCACCATGCGGCCTTTGCGGCCCCGTTTGCTGTTATAAAGTTTACCGACACCGACAGCAGCTTTCACTTGATACCGTTTGCCGTTGCCAGACTGGCAGACAACCATGCAT
>JBJEXA010000097.1:0-13287 GCA_051885335.1 Oxalobacter sp.
AAGGCGGCAGTTGCTGGACAACGTCACCATATTCATCAATGAAGGCAGTGGTTCCGGTATTGGTTGCCCGTAGCATCGGTCTGCCGGTTTCCAATGAACGCATCCTTGAAATCTGGAGATGCTGGGGAAGAGCAATGGTATCGCCGAACCATGCAATGTTTGAGATATTCAACAGCAGGGAGGCAACCGGTCTGCCTGAAGTATATTCATCTCGAAGCCTTGCCGCGGTTTCTTCACCAAAAATATCCTCGTAGCAGATATTCGGCAGGACCCATTGATCTTTGACCGGGAAAGGTGGCTGGATCAGGTCCCCCCGTTTAAAGTCTCCCAGCGGGATATGCATCATATTGACGAACCAGCGAAAACCCATCGGGACAAATTCCCCGAATGGCACCAGATGATGTTTGTTGTAACGGTAAAGCCGTCCATTGCTGCTGTCTTTCGGAAAGACAACCACCAGGCTGTTGGTATAGGCTGTTCGGCTGTCTGCCAATGGGATACCAAGTGCGAGACGGCTGCTGTTGCTATCAACAAAAGCCAACAGGTTGTCAAGGTACCCTTCAGGCAGGTTCTGGGGATAGATGGGAACTGCTGTTTCTGGTGTCACAATGAGATCCGCAGGTTGTCGGGTGATCATCCCGGCATACTGTTCAAGCATCGCGTAAATCTGCTTGGGATTGAATTTCGCTTCCTGAGCGATATTGCCCTGAAGCAGTCGGACATGGATGGGGTCCCCCTGCACACTTGTCCATTCAACCTGACGTAAAGTCTGCCCGGCAGACAGCAGAAGGATAAAAACCACCGCTGTGGTCAGCATCAGGCTTATCGTCTGGTTCCGCAATGCTATGCAGAAACCGGTCAAGGAACCGGCAGCCACAGCAGCCATCAGACTGATGCCGAATACTCCCATGATTGGTGCATATCCTGCCATTGGACTGTCTGTGAAAGCGTAACCTGTTGACAGCCATGGCAAACCCGAAAGAATCCATCCGCGGAGCCACTCAAAGAGCGTCCAGAAAGCAGGGAAAAGCATCATCACCATCAGATACCCACTCATCCTGAAACGTTTCATCAGGAAATGGGTCAACAGGCAGGCAGTAGCCGGCAGCAGTCCCATAAACATTGCAAGCAGGGCAATCCCTGCACCGGCTGGCAGGGCATTCATACCGCCATAGACATGGAGGCTGACGAACATCCAGTAAAGACCCGCTCCGAAACTTGCGGAACCGTAAACCCAACCGCAGAAGAAAGCCTGGCGGGTTTTCGTTTGACAGATGATGATGCCGGACAGAACGGCAAGACAGAGAATCTGTAATCCCCAAACCCCATAGGGCGAAAAAGAGAATACTGTCAGGATGCCGGTCAGGAAGGCAATAACAGGGAAAAGAAGGAAACTGAACCGGTTCATTATAAAACAGGGTTGGATTCAACAAGGTTCAATCCAACCCATTCAATGATACTATGGAAAACAGGAACCGTCAGGATATCCGTCCGATACCACAGCCTGTGGCATCAACATCGGTGGTCGGATCGCCTTCATCATCAACCAGCAATACACTCCTGCCGCTGCAGTTGCTTTCGGTCTCAGGGTCATACTCATCTTCAATCCTGATGATGCTGCGCCCGCTGCTGTTGATTTCCGTTTCAGGATCCGCCAACTGCATGGCAGCATCGGCATGGCTCATGCAGATACCGGTGAAGTCTGCGGCTTCCGTCTCAAAGGCAGACAGCGGGTCATTGGAGGCAGCTTTATCATCTGTCAGGACAGGCGGTGCTTTTTTCACCGCATCTGCATCAACATCCGGCTCATTCTCAACAAGCAGCACACTCCTGCCACTGCAGTTGCTTTCGGTCTCAGGGTCATACTCATCTTCAATCCTGATGATGCTGCGCCCGCTGCTGTTGATTTCCGTTTCAGGGTCGTATTCATCTTCAATCCGGGTAATGCTACATCCACTGCTGTTGATTTCAGTCACCGGATCCGTATCGTCATCGATAGCAGTCACACTGATGCCGGTCATATCGACTTCTTTCACTGAATCATCTGGGGCGAAAACCGTATCTTTAGGAACATTCATAACAACACAACATTCAAAGTAAGAAAACAATTAAACCTATCTATCTGAGCAGTACATTATAAGACAAGATAATAGAAATCCCATGCCTGAACATGAACAACATGAATGCAGAACGGGTGCTGAACTCCAGTTGCCTATGAAAGGTTACAGGGCAGTATCAGATTGACGGCTGACCAGCAGTGTTTTCAGTTTCTGGGCATCAGCGCGGAGGACTTCGAAATGCAGGCCATCCAAGTCGAAATTCTCACCGGTATGAGGAACATAACCCAAATGGCTGGTGACATAACCGCCAATGGTGTCAATCCGGCTGTCCTGCAGGTTCAGTCCCAGTTCTGCATTGAAATCTTCCATCTCGGCTCCGGCTGGGACACGCCACCGTACAGTCCCATCGTCCTGCTGGGAAGCCGTGATATGTCCGGCGCCTTCATCCTCATATTCATCAAGGATCTCGCCAACAATTTCTTCAAGGACATCTTCAATCGTCACTAGACCGGAGACATTTCCAAACTCATCAATGACAATGGCAAGGTGGTTCCGTGTGTTCTTGAAATCCCGGAGCAGGACATTCAATTTCTTGGATTCTGGAATGAAGAGGGCAGGGCGCAGAATATCCCGTATGGCTTCACCGTTTTCATAATGTTTCAACAGATCTTTTGCAAACAGAATGCCGATAACTTTCTCAGGATCTCCATCAATGGCTGGGTAGCGGGAGTGCCCATACCGGATAACATCCTCAATCCAAGACTCAATGGGTTGGCTGATATCAATCAGCAGCATCCGAGTTCTTGGAATCATGATGTCACGGGCAGCTGAGTCATAAACCTTGAAAACCCCTTCAATCATCGCAAGGCATTCAGCATCAATCAGTTTCCGGTCATGTGCATCATGCATGACATCCAGCAGGTCAGATTGGGAATCCGGTTCTGGCGCAATCATGGCAGCCAGTTTTTCGAAAAGTGATTTGACAGAGGGTCTCTGTTTCTTAGGGGTGTCAGAAGGCTCAGGCATAGTGGGTCAAAGAGGTTGCGACAGATAGATATTATCATAGTCTTTGTTTTTTGATATCTGATTAAAATGGGTAAATCATGTAAGCTATCGTTATGGAACCATTGAAGAAAATGTTTTTGAAACAACAGTTGAAAGCTATTGCCTGTACCATAGTCTTCTCACTAGTGTCATTGACAGCTTCACAGGCGGCAGAACCATCAGAGCAGACTCTAGTTGAAAAAGCATTGGCTGGCACGCCACACGATCGGATGCGGTTGGGGTTGCGTTATGCGATGGGGGATGGTGTCAAGGCAGATGATATGACTGCCCAGAAATGGTTTCAGCATGCTGCCGAAGAAGGATATGCCCCTGCTCAGGTTGGATTGGCTTCGATGAAAGCGTTTGAAAGCGACGTTCAGGATATTCCTGGTGCCATTGAATGGCTGCGGAAGGCAGCGCAGCAGGATAATGTCCAGGCACAGACAGAACTTGTCAGACTGCTGCAATTGGAGGGTGGGAATGCAGGTAGTTCTGAAGAAGCCGTTTTATGGCAGGAAAAAGCCGAAGAACTGACGCGGCGGCAGCAGCTTGGATGGGCATGGAAAATGGCAGCATCAGGCTGCGAAAAATGGCAGATTCCATCTGATACATCGATTGATATTATGAAAAGGCAGGCAAAGGACGTTGATTCTCCTCAACATACAGGCTTGACTTTGAACATTGCCAAAATCGGGCATGCTGTCGAAGCTGGGGACAAAGTGGCAAAAACTGTGGGTGCGATGCTCCTGGCGACAGGCAATGGCATCAAGGCGGATCAGAAACTCGCTGCGGAATGGTTACGGGATGCGGCAAAATCAGGCTATGGTCCAGCCCAGGCTGCCATTGGGCAGTTGTACCGGATTGGCTGGGGACCATTTGGAAAAAATGACCAGGCTGCCGCAGAATGGATGAAGCTGGCATCAGACCAGGGCATTGAAGATGCGCAGATACAGTATGCGAAGATGCTTTCATCAGGGCATGGGACAGTTGTTGATAAAGCCAAGGCAGAAACACTTTTGGAAAATGCTTGTGCGGTAAACAACCCACAAGCGTTGATGGCACTCGGTTTTGAAAAACTTTCCCAAGACAGACGGGTAGAATCCATGGCGTTGCTTTCCCGTGCTGCCGATTATGGGGATGAGCATATCCTGTCAGTGCTCTCTGTCCTTTATGGATGGGGCACTGCGCCGGTTGGCAATGAATCGGCTAAAATGACAGAAGTCAGGCGGTATGCCCAGCGTGAGGATGCTGATGCCCAACTGATGTTGGGGCTTTTCTATGCGGAAGGCTGGGGAACCTCACGCAATATTGAAGAATCCAAAGTGTGGTACAACACCGCCATCAACCATGGGAACCAAGATGCTATCTTGCCGTTGCTTCTGTTGCAGGTGGAAGCTGGACAGATCAAAGAAGCTGACCGTTCATTG
Organism: Oxalobacter sp.; assembly: GCA_051885335.1. Classification (GTDB taxonomy): domain Bacteria; phylum Pseudomonadota; class Gammaproteobacteria; order Burkholderiales; family Burkholderiaceae_D; genus Oxalobacter. The sequence continues at coordinate 4,532 of JBJEXA010000097.1, forward strand.
GCAAATACTATGAAACAGAAAGCTTTGGGTTTCCTGCATGAAAAAGACATGCTGAAAATGATGTTTCAGGAGACTGCCCCTTCTTCAGACATCCCGGAAATGAGCAATCTTCCAGACAGTGAAACAACTTTGGCATACAGGGCGTGGCGTCGGGAAAAAATCGCCCGTCAACTCTGTTATCTGACGCGATATGCCCAGTCAGGCAATTCGGTCGCGGGCTATCTATACGGCATGTTGGCTGCTGAAGGGATAGTTCCCTCAATGGATAAGGCATCTGGTAAGGAACTGATGCAGAAATCCCTGCTGAAACTTTGTGCATTGCCGGCCAAGGGACTTGAAAAAGAATGTGTAGCGGTGGCAGACAGCCATTGAATCTATTGCCTGCTTTGTGCCTGGGGAAGGTTAGTGGCCGAATCCTTGAAAACAAAAGTGATTGCCAGCTCGGATGAGGTGTAGAATTCAGACTCATCTATTTTAGAGTCAGGCAGTTCCGCCTGCGTTCCATTAGTAAGACAGCTGCGTTTTTATGGTTACTTTTACCATCAGTATGATATTGTTGGTCATAGGGTATTTTGTCTATGGCCGTATTGTTGAAAAAGTCTTCGGCATCAAACCTGAGCGGAAAACTCCTGTCCATCTCAGGGCGGACGGTGTTGACTACATTCCGTTGTCAGGCTGGCGTATTTTCCTGATCCAGTTCCTGAACATTGCAGGATTGGGGCCTATATTCGGTGCCATCATGGGGGCAAAGTTCGGGACATCTGCTTATTTATGGATTGTCTTTGGCTGTATTTTTGTCGGAAGTGCGCATGACTATTTTTCAGGCATGCTCTCCCTGCGCCATCATGGTGAAAGTTATCCGGAAATCATCGGGCGGTATATGTATAGGCCGTTCATGCAGTTTGTCCGGATATTCTCATCGGTGATGATGATTTTGGTCGGTGCGGTGTTTGTCGCAGGACCAGCTGGGCTGTTGGCAAAACTGACGCAAGACAGCCTTGGGCTTCCTTTCAGCATTTGGGCGGCCATCATCTTTCTTTATTTTATTGCTGCGACAGTATTGCCGATCGACAAACTCATCGGTAGGTTTTATCCATTGTTCGGGGCAGCTTTGCTTTTCATGGCAGTTGGCATTCTGGTTTCTCTCTATATCCATATGCCCGAACTGCCGGAAATCACAGATGGACTGATGAATACCCATCCCAAAGCTGAAACAACCCCGCTTTTTCCGATACTGTTCATTACTATTGCCTGTGGGGCAGTCTCAGGTTTCCATGCCACCCAATCTCCGATGATGGCTCGCTGCATGACCAGTGAACGGCAAGGCAGACCAGTATTCTTTGGGGCGATGATTGTCGAAGGCATGGTCGCCTTGATCTGGGCAGCGGCGGCAAACTTTGCTTTTCATACACCGGAAGGCCGGTCGTTTTTCACCAGCGACAATGCCGCACTCGTTGTCAACTTTGTTTCGCAGAATTGGCTGGGGGCTCTAGGTGGTGCGTTGGCGGTGCTGGGTGTTGTGGCAGCGCCCATCACATCCGGAGATACCGCATTTCGTTCAGCCAGGCTGATTATCGCCGACGCCTTGAAAATCGATCAACGGAACCTCATCAAACGTTTGATGGTATCCCTACCATTGTTTGCTATTGGTCTTCTGCTGATGTTCATTGATTTCAGTATAGTCTGGCGTTACTTCGCCTGGACCAACCAGATCCTTGCAACCATTACTCTCTGGACAGTTACCATCTACCTGACACTCAGACGGAAAAACCATTGGTTTATGCTGATTCCTGCATTGTTTATGACAGCCGTTGTCACGGGGTATTTCTTTATGGCACCAGAAACCCTTGGGCTGTCTGAACGGCTGGCATTGCCTTTGACCTTCGCTACAACCGCAGTTATCCTGTTTTCCTTCATCCGCTGGAAATGGTCGTTTGAAAAACGTTATCCGGTCAACAGGCATCTTCAGGGAAATGCCCAATAAAAAAGGAGACCGGTATTGATGAATCCAAAAATCAGGGGGGCAATCTGTGGTATCGCATCCGCGGCGTTTTACGGTTGCAACCCACTCGGTGCATTGGGGCTCTATGAGCTTGGTATCAATTCAAATACGGTGCTGTTTTTCCGCTTCCTGCTCGCATCCCTGATCCTGGCAGGACTGATGCTGGTCAGGCGGGAATCTTTCTCATTGACACGGAAAGAATCAGGACTGGTACTGATTTTGGGTGTCATCTTCTGCATGACATCCCTTTTGATGTTCATCAGTTTCCATTACATTGATGCAGGCATCGCTTCGACATTGATTTTTGTCTATCCTGTTATGGTAGCTGTCATCATGGCGGTTTTTTTCCGGGAAAAGATCACTTTGCTGACCTGTGGTTCCATTGCGCTGTCACTCGCTGGTATTGGGCTGCTATACCATGGGGATGGCGATACCCTGAATACAACCGGTGTGCTGCTTGTCATGCTGGCGGCTTTCTTCAATGCACTTTACATCATCGTCATCAACCGCACCAAACTGAATATCCCAGCAGTGAAAATGACCTTCTATGTTTCTGTTGTGTCTATTTTCATGGTCTATGCATATTCCCTGACAGGGGAAAACCAGCAAATTCAATGGCTGACAACCCCAGCCATGTGGGGGTATGCACTGTTCATGGCATTTGTGCCAACTGTACTGGCACTGGTGTTGATGGCAGTCGCTATCCGTGATATCGGTTCAACACCAACCGCGATCATGGGCGCATTGGAACCCGTCAGTGCTGTCATGATTGGTGTTCTGATGTTCGGTGAGAAATTCACTCTTCAAATTTTGTTCGGCATCATCCTCATCATGTCGTCAGTACTGGTTATCATCCTTGCTAAGAACCGGGTTGAGAAGGACAAAGAAAAAAAGATTGATGCCGCTTGTCCGTCAGGGAAATCGGCACCAGAATAAACCAGCAAGACCTTCATCCTAGGGGGACGCATTGTTCGGCTTCGAGTGGAGTGGACCAGCCGACATGAACGCCAAGGGCAGGTCAGATGACCATGCTGCGGTAAACACTCCTGAGGGTGTCTTCAGTGATCGGGACAGGGTTGTTCTTGAGATTAGGATGTTGGCTGCCGTGTACCAGTTGCTCAATCTGCCCATCAGTGAGATTGAATTGCATCAGGTCGTTTTTCAGGCCTATCCGGAATTTCAGCTCAGTGATGGCATCTGCTACAGTTTCCACATCGCTGTATCCCATTGCACGGGCAAGGCGTTTCAGTCTGCCATCGGTATCAGACTCAGCATTGATTTTCATGAAGCGGTCAATGGTGAGACCACAGGCTTCGCCATGCGGCATATCCAGTAGGGCACCTAATGGGTAAGAGCAGGCGTGGACAGATGTTGTGCCCGTCAGGGTGAAAGCCATGCCCGCTGTTAATGATGCTTCTGCCATTTTTTCACGGGCGATAGCGGAATCTGGTTCAAAACAGGCCTGTTCCAGGTATCTGACAGCCAGGTTGGCGGCATGGAAGGCAAACGCATCTGAGATGGGATGATGGTTGATGTTCCAATAGGCTTCTATTGCATGACAGAGGGCATCCATACCTGTACAGGCGGTGATGTATTTAGGCAGGGTATAGGTCAGTTCAGGATCGACAATCGCAATGGTTGGGTAGAAGACTGGTGCTTTGAGTGGAGCCTTGATGCCTTGGGTATGATCCATCAGAACGGTGACACGGGTGACTTCACTGCCTGTCCCAGCAGTGGTTGGAATGGCGATCAATGGCAGTTTCCGGACAGGCAGAGAGACTTTGCCTTCAAAGTAAAGACTGGTTGGCAGGGTGTCCAGACAGAATGTTGCGGCTGCCTTGGCGCAGTCGATAACACTGCCACCGCCTAGGGCTATCACAAAGTCACATTGTTCTTTCCGGATGATGTCAGAACAGGCATCGCATTCGCTGATATCTGTGTTTGTGGAAACACCGCTGTAAACGGTACAGATAGTTTTTGGGTTTTCATCCAGCAGGCGTTTGACAAGCCCGTTTTCAATAAAGGAAGATGATGTGACAAGAATCCCACGTTTGCCACCAATTTTATGGATCTGTTCGGTCAGGCAAGACAGCATCCCATTACCGAAATGGATGTCAACCGGTTGAATATAATGCCAATCCATCAATGAAAATCCTCTGTTGAAAATCAATCGGTAACTGAAGTGCTGATTGTCTGTATTCTATTATGTTTCAGGGGTTAATGTATTGACTGTGGTTAAGATAAAGTTGAAATGGAACATTTTCAGCTGAAAAAATCTTTTTTCAGATGCCATGCCTGCCGAAGGTAGTCACGGGCTTTGCGTTTTGCTTCCGTGCCACGGTTCATATTGGCGTCCGCTCTTGGCAGTTCCGGTGTGCTGGAGAGATGGCAGACATCTGCAATAAATGATTTGAGGACAGCTTCCGGGTCTGAACGCATACGGATGCACAATTCAAAGAATTCCAGGGGAACTGCAACAGGAATATCTTGGGTCGAGGAGGAAATAAACCGTCCTTGCTGTCCAGGAACCAGCCCTTTCGGTGCAAGGAAACCACCTGGATATTTGGCGTTCCGCCAACCAATACTGTTGGTGTTATGGGTTTCACGGGAAAATTCATAGACATCCAGATCGAAGGCGCGCCGCAGTGTCTGGTCAACATAGGGGTCGAAACGATATCCATTCCTGTTGCGGGAAGATCCGGATGATTTCCGTTGAATTAGACGGGTCAGTCCAATCAATGGCGTGTTGGATTCCTGTTTTTCCAGTAGTTTCCGGCAGTAGATGGCATTGGAGGATTCCCCTTGTAAAACGATTTCCTGTTCTTGGTATTTGATGGTCAACTGAGCATCGCTTCCTGTCATGGAAACCGAGAGGAGTTCAGAATCATAGAATAGGGTTGGCTTCACAGAAATCTCCAACGTCAGCTGAAAGAATTGGTGGTTTTGCCTAGGCTCTGTATTATATCAAAAACAGGATAACTGCAATGTCTGATGCCATAAAACCGAGGTGTTCAGAAGGAGTACTGGCAATCTGAGAACAGTTTTGATAGGAACAGTCAGATGAAACAGGTAAAATATCCATTCAAGCCCATTGAGGAAAACAGCTTTCAGGAGATGATTGAATGTATATTGTGACAGGTGGCGCAGGGTTCATTGGCAGTGCAATGGTCTGGAAACTGAATCAGATGGGGATTGATGACATTCTCATCGTTGACAATCTGGCATCAACGGAAAAATGGAAAAATCTGGTCAATCGGAGATTCACGGAATATCTGCATCGTGATGTCTTTCAGAAAATGATGGAAGAAGACAGGATGCCTGAACAGATTGAGGGCATTATCCATCTGGGAGCCTGTTCTTCGACGACCGAACGGAATGTCGATTTCCTGATGGGCAACAATGTGAATTATAGCAAGATGCTTTGCCGGCTAGCTATGGCGAAAGGCATCCGTTTCATCAATGCGAGCAGTGCTGCTACTTATGGAGCGGGTGAGCAGGGTTTTTCTGACAATGTTGAAACCGCACTCAAGCTCAAGCCGTTGAACGCCTATGGCTGGTCGAAGCAGCTGTTTGATTTATGGGCAATCCGTGAAAATCGAATCAACAGCATTGCCAGTGTCAAGTTCTTCAATGTCTATGGTCCGAATGAATATCATAAGGGTGATATGCGGAGCGTTGTCTGCAAGGTTTTTGCCGATATTCAGAATGGCTTGCCTATCCGTCTGTTCAAGTCCGATCATCCAGATTACAGGGATGGGGAATCTGTGCGTGATTTTGTTTATATCAAGGACTGCGTGGATGTGCTCTGGTGGCTTTTGCAGCACCCGGATGTCAATGGCATCCTGAATATCGGTTCTGGCAAGGCACGGTCTTGGAATGACTTGGCACATGCGGTTTATGCGGCGATGGAGTTGCCGGTCAATATTGAATATTTTGAGATGCCATCATCTTTGAAAGGCAAGTACCAGTATTTCACGGAGGCGGTGATGGACTGGAAAGCAAAGGTCGGTTGCGATGTGAAGTTCCATTCACTGGAAGAGGGTGTTGCCGATTATGTCAGGAACTATATGATGCAGGATGATCCGTATTTGGAACAGATTGCCTGAGTTTTTTATCTGACAGATTATTTTTGTATTGGATGCTTGTATTCTTGGCTGATAATATCTGAAGCAGGATGGCGTTTTTGTGAAGATGAACCTGTTTGAAGCGATGCGTATTTTTGTTGGCATTGTTGAGACAGGAAGTCTGGCAAAGGCGGCTGGCAGAGCATCTTTCCCTGCATCGTCCTGCGGTCACGTTGGCGTTGCAGCAATTGGAATAGGCATTGGATGTCAGGCTGCTGCATCAGACAACCCGGAAAATAGATTTGTCCCCTGAAGGCAGGGTTTTCTATCACCGTTGCAAATCCATTCTGTCAGAGGTGGACGGGATTTTCGACAGTTTCAAGGATACAGACAGGTTGTATGGCACGATGTGTGTTGATCTGTCCGCTGTGCTTGCTGACATCTGGTTGTGCCTGAGTTGCCATCGTTTTATCAACGGCGTCCCGAACTGCAGCTGGCGCTGCCCGGTACCGATCGTCTGACTTGGTTACCAAAAGGCTGGACTGCATAGTCCGCATCGGTGAATTGGACAGCTTGGATTATGCCGCCCGTTCTTGGGATATGTTGAAATGGTGACTTGTGCCAGTTTTGTTTATTCTTCACTTTTCTTCTTTGCCCAGTATTCCCGGGTGATTCGGAACAGGATAGGGGAGAGCAGCAGCAAAGCAATCAGGTTGGGAATTGCCATCAGGGCATTCAGCAGGTCTGCCAGTGACCACAATGCTTCAAGGTTGATGAACGGGAAGGTGCCGAAAGGGACAAGCAGGACCCAGATGATACGGAACCATTTGATGGATTTGACTCCGAACAGGTATTGCGTGCATTTTTCACTGTAAAGACTCCACCCGATGATGGTTGTCAGTGCAAAGAGAACCAGACCGATGCTGACGATATATTGCCCAAAACCGGGCAGGGCGTTTTCAAATGCAACGACTGACATTGCCGCCCCATTATGACCGCTTTTCCAGGCACCGGTGATGATGATTGACAGACCAGTGATGGAACAGATGACGATGGTGTCCAGGAAGACGCCGAGCATGGCGATGCCCCCCTGTTGCTGGGGACTGTCTGTCTGAGCAGTCGCATGAGCGATGGGAGAGGAACCCATACCGGCTTCATTGGAGAAGATGCCACGAGCAATCCCGAACCGGATGGCACTCCAGACTGTTGCTCCTAGGAATCCGCCAGTTGCCGCTTGGGAAGTGAATGCACATTTAATGATTAGGCCGATTGCAGCAGGGATTTCAGTGATGTTGATGACAAGGATCAGTAAACCTGCCAAGAAATAGGCGATTGCCAAAAACGGAACCAAACGACCAGCAAATTCACCGATGCGTTTGATGCCACCAATCAAGACCAAGCCGACAATAACCATGACGATGATGCCGGAGATCATTGGGTTGATGTCGAAAGTATGTTCAAGCGCTTGTCCAATAGAGTTGGATTGGACGGTATTGCCGATGCCTGCTCCAGCAAGCATTCCAAAGACGGCGAATAGGAAAGCCAACCACTCCCAGCGTTTTCCCAGTCCTTTCCGGATATAGAACATTGGACCACCAATATAGTTGCCATTGGTATCCTGTTCCCTGAAATGGACAGCCAATGCTGCTTCGGAATAGCTGGTCGCCATGCCCAAGAAGGCGACCAGCCACATCCAGACCAGTGAACCGGGACCACCCAAATAGATGGCAGTGGCGACCCCAGCGATATTGCCGGTTCCGACAGCAGCAGACATGGAGGTCATCAATGCATTGAAAGGGGAAAGATCGCCTGCTTTATTGCTTTTTCTGCGTCCATGCAGCAACATCTTGAAAGCATAGATGATGTTCCTCTGGAGAATGAAACGGTAGCCTACTGAAAGAAAAATCCCAGTGCCTGCCAACAGGGGCAGAAGGATGGGACCACTGATGATGGTATTGATCTGTTGGATGACCTGTTGGAAAATTTCCATTATGAAAAATCCTGTGGTGCATGATACAAGGCCGGCCTGTTCAGAGGGCCTTTATCTTGATTCCTGGGCAAAAGTTGAAAATATACCGAAATTTTCCTGACAGGAAAAGCAAAAAGATCCAATAAATCAGGGATTAGGCATTGGGTGACGCAATCCGTGTGATCTTGACGGTTTCGATGCGCCTGCCGTCCATCTGGACAACTTCAAACCGGAATCCATTGTATTCAAATGTCTGTCCCACAATAGGGACTGTGCCGAGGCGTTCCAGAATCAGACCGTTCAGGGTTGAATATTCTTGATTGTCATCAACTAGACCAGAGGTTTCCAAAGTATGTTCGATGCTGTAAAGGTCTGTTGAACCGTCAATTTCCCAGACACCATCACTGATTTCTTTGACTTCAAGGGCTTCATTCTCATCAGGAAATTCACCGGCAATCGCCTCAAGTACATCAATTGGGGTGACCAGACCTTCTATAGAACCGTATTCATCAACCACCAGTCCCATCTGTCCCCGTTCGGACTTGAAAAGGTCTATCGCCTGAAGAACACCGACGGATTCAGGAATCACTATGGCATCATGGATGCTGTCCGATTGGATTCTGCCATGAAGATGCAGGTCATCAATCAAGGCTTGGGCTCTGGCGATGCCTTTGAAATTATCCAGTTTTTCTTCGCAGACCGGATAATAGCTGTGGGAGTT
>JBJEXA010000098.1:0-3074 GCA_051885335.1 Oxalobacter sp.
ATAAAGCTACAATTGAAACCAGGCCTGCCGAAAATCACAGCAGGTTGTAGTTTCCTATCTCACCCCATAAAGCTACAATCCAACATCAAAATCATCAGCTTCCTCTGGTGTTGTAGTTTCCTATCTCACCCCATAAAGCTACAATTAAAGGTCCTGCTATGGCAGAAGCAATAGAGTTGTAGTTTCCTATCTCACCCCATAAAGCTACAATGTAAGCCCTGAACGGAAGAGCACTAACGTTGTTGTAGTTTCCTATCTCACCCCATAAAGCTACAATGGTAAGATGGACACATCAAAAGCTGAAAAGGTTGTAGTTTCCTATCTCACCCCATAAAGCTACAATCCACAGTGTTCTGCAAGCAAGTCAGGGATGGTTGTAGTTTCCTATCTCACCCCATAAAGCTACAATCCGTTTCTGGATTCTGTTGAATATTCAAAGGGTTAATAAATATCAACCCTTTAAAAAAGCCTGATTTTCTGTGTTCATTCACAAATTTCAGGCTTTTTTAAAACAGCAAAAATTGGTCGGCATTGACCTTTTTTTCCTGTTCTTTGGGTTTACCAACCAATAATCTGATGCCCGCATACTGTTTTTCTGTGACTGTCATACAACGCACAGAACCTTCTGGCGGTAGATTTTCACGAATCCGTTGGTAGTGCATTTGTTCTGCTTCCCGCCCTGAAAGAATACGTCCATAGACTGACCATTGAATCATATCGAACCCATTGTTGAGCAGAAAACGCCTGAAAAGTACATATGCCCGTTTATTTGCACGGGTAATGGTTGGCAGATCAAAAAAGACAAGTAATCGCATAGGACGTCTCAGCTCGCTGGACATTTCATGTCTCCCTGAAATGCATACGTATCGGAATCAGTTCAGGCAATGACAGATTTTTGCTGGTTCCTTCCAATACCCTGACAAAACTTTCCACTGCATATTCAATGGCAGTTGAAACAGCTGTCATACCTTCTGGCATTACCATATCCACATTCAATAAACGAACCAATGATGCCTTGGGTATATCCAATGTCTCCATGATGGCGGGCGAATGAGTGGCAACATACAAATCGACCACCGGTCGGAAAGGTTCTATCAAATCATCTGCTAGATTAAAGGCGTTCTGTTCATTGTTGTGGAATATACCCATCGGGGGATGTAACCCATGCAACACCAGTTGCCTTGCGACAGTACCTCGTAACACGGCGTAACCATAATTAAGAGTGGCATTGATTGGAGTATCCTGAACACGGCTGAATTTATTGCCAAACAATCTATCAAAATACCATTTTGCTGCTCGTGCCTCGAAATTTCCAACATCTCCTGAGCGAACGGCCAATGCCAGTTTTTCTAGCCGACTATCCTCTATCTGTCTGGCATACCTCAAACATCGAGCTTGATTACGTATTTTGGCTTTAACAATTTCAGCCCAAACACGTTTCTTGGTTGGTTGTGTTGCTTTTAGCTGTAACCGAAGTATACGGGTTGTCCTTGTATGCGTTCCGAATGGCAAAAAAACGCCATTTGGCGTATGGGTAGAATCCGTACTGAACAGTGCAATACCATACTCTGCGCAAGCTGCCAACACTGGATGAGTCAGGGTAATCTGAGGACTATCTAAAACAATAACAGCAATGTCCTCAAATGGGACAAAAACTGTTTCTTCCTGTTCAATTGCCAGCGAATAGTGCTCCCGGTGCAAGCGGGCAGGATGAGAAATTACAATACTACGCCAACTCATGGCGTGGCTCCTTTGGTAAAGCATAGACATTACCAAGGATATCAACCGACATTTTTTCAAAGACTAGAGCACTGCGCACACCAATACCTCTTTGCAATCCTTCTTTTCCAAAATCTTGGTTTCTATCATGTGCCAAGATACTGATTGCTCCTGTTGCACGATCCAGTCCTGCAAAATAACCAAGAAATTCCCTGTTTTTAAGTTTTAGATAGACCAAATCATTTGCCATTAAGGAAAAACACCATTCAAATTGTTCATCAATCAGAAGCCAATCGTCTTCTAATTTGTTCGCTAATACAGCTTTATTTGGCAATTCCCTATGCCAGAAATACACTGGTACCAAAAAATACTGGCCATTTTTCTTGAAAACATCCACCCGTCTCATCAGTCCATTCTCCGCCAAACCACCACGGATAGATGTCCCCGTCTTCTTTTCTGTAATCCGGATTGACTTAACCACAGCGCCATTCGGTTCACCATTCTTATCCAACATCCGCATGGAACCCCCAGGAAAAGCTTTTTTACCATCCCAACCTGCCTCTTCCAGTTTCTTGTAGATAGCCTCATAAAGCTTGGCATTACGGTCATAATCTACCAGACTGTTGAAATGCGACTGTTTCAAATCTGTCAGCAGAATCTTCCGAGTAACCATTTCTGCCTTTTTCTGCTCTGCTGTTTGAGAATAGATGGTTTCTTTATGTAAAGCGCCGGTTCCCCGACGTTGGATGGCTCGGGAAACAAACAATGGTTTTACAACTTTCAAAGATTCTTCTGGGTAAGTTCCAAATCTAGCCAACTCATCATGCAACATTTGACGATCATTACAGTAAAGACGAAGTTGCAATTCTTCCCTGAAATGTTCCCAAGGCAGAGGGAAACGGTTTTCCAATTTGCGCAATGCGGTTAAATCAAGAACCTCGCCTGTTTTTTGATCAACATAGCCTTCTTTTGCAAACTGGAGTTCCTTGTTTTTTGAATATTCAGCAATCCGTTTTTTCATTGCCCTTGTACAACAAGCAATCACGACCGCGTCCATCGCATGATGACGGTCACTTTCAGAACGGACTTTCAACAATCCCCAACGAGCCCTAAGGAATGATGTCAAAGCCCCATTGACACTGACAGCACCTGCTTCACTCATCGGATTTTCAAGCTCTAAACAGGCATCAACATAATTTTTGAAGAAACGGCTGGCATAACGGGTATCATTGAGATTCCGGTCACGGAATTCTGTTTGAGCTTTTTCACTAAAATCCTTTCGTAACAAACGCTGCCGTTTCGCCATTGTCAGTTTCAATGAATTGGCATGTTCTTCAAGTTCATGCCAACGGTCC